>CAZRUC010000170.1:0-5630 GCA_964603175.1 uncultured Anaerolineaceae bacterium | reverse complement strand
CGGTCGTGCTCTTGGCGTTGAGCTTCTTGACGATCGCGTCTCGCTCGGCTTCCGACTGGGCGTAATGCGTCACCTTGCCGGTGCTGACGCGGAACAACGGCGGCTGGGCGATGAACAGGTAGCCGTTATCGATGACCCCGGGCATGTGCCGATAGAAGAACGTGAGGAGCAGAGTCCTGATGTGAGCCCCGTCTACGTCGGCGTCGGTCATGATGATGATCCGGTGGTAGCGGAGTTTGGCCAGGTCGAGCGAGTCGCCGATGCCGGCGCCCAGTGCGATCACGAGCGGCCGGATGTTCTCGCTCGAGACGATCCTGTCCAGGCGTGCCTTTTCGACATTGAGCAGCTTGCCTCGCAGCGGCAGGATCGCCTGGAAGCGGCGGTCGCGTCCCTGCTTGGCCGAGCCACCGGCCGAGTCGCCCTCCACGATATAGAGCTCGCTGCGGGCAGGGTCGCGCTCCTGGCAGTCGGCGAGCTTGCCCGGCAACGCCATGCCTTCGAGCGCGCCCTTGCGGATGACGAGATCGCGAGCCTTTCGGGCTGCCTCGCGAGCGCGTGCCGCCGTAAGCGACTTTTCGATGATTCGGCGCCCGTCCGCCGGGTTCTCGTCGAGGTGCTGGCTGATGCCCTCCGCGACCGCGGACTCGACCTGGCCCTTGATCTCGGCGTTGCCTAGCTTCGCCTTGGTCTGGCCCTCGAATTGGGGCTCTACGAGCTTGACGCTGATAACGGCAGTCAGACCCTCACGGACGTCCTCGCCGCTGAGGTTCGTGTCGGCGTCTTTGAGAATGCTGGCGCGGCGAGCCCAGTCGTTGAGCGACCTCGTCAGAGCGGCGCGGAAGCCGGTCATATGAGAGCCGCCGTCGACGGTGTTGATGTTGTTGGCGAAGGTGAAGATGTTCTCGGTGTACGAGTCGTTGTACTGGAGGGCCACTTCGATCGTAGTCGACCCTTCGCGCTTCTCGACATAGATCGGGCGACTGCTCAAGGTCTCCTTGTTCCGGTTCAAATGCCGGACGAATGAGACGAGCCCACCCTCAAAATAGAACGAACGTTCACGGTCGGCTCGTTCGTCCAGCAATCGGATCCAGAGGCCCTTGTTGAGATACGCGGACTCGCGTAGGCGCTGGGCGATCATGTCGAACGAGAACTCAACGGTCTCGAACACGTTCGGGTCGGGCTTGAACATGGTCATCGTGCCGCGCCGGTCGCCCTGGGGACCGATCTTGCGGACGGGAGTCGTGGGCGTGCCGCGTGAGTACTCTTGCGCCCACACGAACCCGTCTCGCGACGATTCCACGCGCAAGAACTCGGACAGCGCGTTGACGACGCTCACACCGACGCCGTGCAGACCGCCCGACACTTTGTAGCCGCCGTTGCCGAACTTTCCGCCGGCATGCAGCTTCGTGTGGACGACCTCGAGCGCGTCGGGGCCGCTCGAGTGCCGTCCGACGGGAACGCCTCGGCCGTTGTCGGTGACGCGAACTGCGCCGTCTTCGAGAACACGTACTTCGATATGGCTCGCGTAACCGGCCATGGCTTCGTCGATCGAGTTGTCGACGACTTCCCAGACGAGGTGGTGCAGGCCGCGGGCATCGGTCGAACCTATGTACATGCCCGGACGTCGGCGGACAGGATCTAGGCCCTCGAGGATCTGAATGCTCTCGGCGTTGTAGTCGTTCGGGTTGTTCTTGCGGCGGCGCGCGGCGGCCGCTGGGGTTGCTTCGGCCGCCTGTGCATTGGCAGCACGCCCCGGTAGATCCTGGGTCAAGCGATTCCTCCGGTCAGACGGTCGAAGAGCCGGGAGAACTCTTCGTCGCTGTAGTACTCGATGACGATGCGTCCGCCCTTGCGGGATCGGGCGAGGACAACCTTGGTTCCGAGAGCCCGGCGGAGGTCTTCCTCCAGGCGTTCCATCTCTCCGTCAGCATCCGGTGATGCCTTGGCCTTGGCAGCGGGCCGGTCTCGCAGCCGCCGCACCAGCTCTTCGGTCTGGCGAACCGACAGGTCGCGGGCCACGATAGCCTCGACCATCTGGCGCTGCATCGCGGGCGCAGTGCCGACGAGCGCCCGACCGTGACCTTCGGATATTCCTCCCCCTGAGAGCGCGTCCTGGACGGTGATATCGAGGTCGAGCAGCCGCATGGTGTTGGCGATTGTCGAACGAGCCTTGCCTACTCGAGCCGCGATGTCGTCTTGTGTCAAGGCGAACTCGTCGGCGAGCTGGCGATACGCGTGGGCTTCCTCCATCGCGTTGAGATCGGCCCGCTGCACGTTCTCCACGATTGCCACGGCCAGCTGATCGCGCTCGGCCAATTGGCGAATGACGGCCGGCACGTGATCCAGGCCGGCCATCTGCGCCGCGCGGACTCTCCGCTCTCCGGCCACGAGTTGGTATCCATCCAGCACTTCGGTGACGAGGATGGGCTGGAGCACGCCATGAACCGCGATGCTGGCGGCGAGTTGCTCAAGGGCGTGCTGCTCGACCCTCTGGCGAGGCTGATAGGGGTTGCCGCGGATACGCGAAATCGGAATCTCGACGGCTACGGCTCCGGCGGGGCTGGTTTGAGGGATCAGGGCACCGAGCCCGCGTCCGAGGCCGATGTGTCGCTCCGAGTGGGAAGGCGTCATCGAGGCTCCGAGTCCGCGATCGCGGCGGCCGGCGGAGGTGTGCTTGGCGTTGTGGCGGACGCGGGCAGATCCGCAGGCGGGCTCGCGATTGGCGCGCGTCCGTCGCGAGCCCGGAACTCAGCTGCGAGGAGGGCGTATGCGTCTGCGCCCTTGGAATCGGGCCGATAGAGCGCGATTGGTAGTCCGTAGCTCGGTGCTTCGGAAAGCCGGACGCTGCGCGGCACGATGGTGTCGAAGACTGCGGCACCCAAGTGCTTACGCACCTCGGCGTTCACTTCGGCCGAAAGGTTGGTGCGCGAGTCGTACATGGTCAGAACCACGCCCTTTATGGCGAGGTCCGGGTTCAAGTGGTTCCTCACGAGGTTGATCGTGGCGATGAGCTGGGACAGGCCCTCGAGAGCGTAGTACTCACATTGAATCGGGATAATGACGGCGTCCGCTGCCGTGAGCGCGTTGACAGTAAGCAAGCCGAGCGATGGCGGGCAGTCGAGCACGACGTAGTCATAGTCGCCGCGAACCTCAGACAAGATGCGAGAGAGCCGCCGTTCGCGCTGAGGCAATGGCGCCAACTCAACCTCGGCGCCGGCGAGTGCGATCGAGGAGGGCACGATCGACAATCCGGGGATCGCCGTCGCAAGGATCATTTCGCCGATGGGCGCGTCCTCGATGAGCGCCTCGTAGACGGATTGAACGATCTCGCCGCGATCGAGCCCAAACCCGCTCGTGGCGTTTCCCTGCGGGTCGAGGTCTACGACCAGGACAGCGTCCCCGGCAAGAGCCAGGTAGGTCGCGAGGTTGACGACGGTCGTGGTCTTGCCCACGCCTCCCTTCTGGTTGGCGCAGGCAATGATCTGGCCCACTCAGGTCCCCATTTCGATCGTCGGCACGCTTGAATTCTACCATCCAGACCCGATTCGAGGTTGGGTAGTCAGGTTCAGGTCAATGAGTCGAGAACCGGTCCCGGGTGAGCTACAGGTCGTCGGAGACCGTATCAGGCCGCAGTTGATCGCTAGTTATCTGGGCCTTCACTGGCCATTCACCGGCCGACTGACGGAGTCAAAGCGCGGTCGGCGGTCCCCCGGTGGACACAGAAGCGCGCCCAACCAGGCCCTTGTTTCACGTGGAACCTACTCCGAGGTGGCGCCTGCGGAACTCGGGGCCCAGACGGCTGTTTCACGTGGAACCGACGTCGGCTAAGCAGGGGCTGTTCCCGCGTGGACCCTGCGCCGCCGCCCGATGCCCAGGCCCGCTGTTTCACGTGGAACCCGCAGCCGTCCGGCCCGGTCACCCGCGAGTTACGCGAAATTGGGACGCGTGGCCGGTCGGACGCCTCCGGAGGTCTCGGCCAGTGTCTCCAGGCCTGACGGAGCGAGAGGCCACGGCATGCGTTTGCGCCTCGGCAGACACCCGACCGCCTCCGCCAGCGAACCCGGCCGTTGTTGCGAATTTCCGCGCGGCCTATACTGCCGAGGTCGATTGCCGCGGGTCGGTCGCGTTCGACGCCTGTCGCAGGCACGAACAGAAACTCGAGGTCTGACCGCACATGCGTCTTGTCTTGGCTGCGGTCGGCGCTTGGGTCGCGGCGCTTCTAGAGGTCACTATCGCGTCGCGCTTCCAGTTTGCCGGCGCTCAAATTCAGATACTTCTCGTTTTCGGAATCGTCCTGACTCTCGTGAGCGGCCTCGAGACCGGAATCACGTGGGCCTTTGTTGGCGGGCTTGTTGTGGACCTGCTTGGCATGAGGCCCCTCGGCTCAACCGTCTTTGTCCTTCTAATCGCGGTCGGCGCCGCGTCCTTGTTGGGTCGTCTCCTCTCTAGCGTGAGGCCCCTGGACGCCGTCGTCATCGTGATCGTTCTTGCTCCGTTGTACCTGATGCTTACCGATATGACCACCGCTCTTCTGCGGCCACCCGCACCGACGCTGCGCCTCTCGGACCTCGTCTCGGCGGCGCTAGTCAATGCCGTTCTCGGTGCCTTGATCACAACGTTCATATTTGTGATCAGGCGTCGTTCCGACCTGCGCGAGAAGCGGACCGTCTGGTGAAGGAGATCCGCTCATGAGCATGCGACCGGAGACCCGGCGAGTCGAGCCGAAGAACCTCTACCGGTTCGCCTCCTTCGCCTTCGTGATTGCGATCGCAGTGGCCGGGCTTGGTGCACGTATGTTCTATATGCAGCTTGTTCAGGCTCCCCAGCCCGACGCGACGGCTGCCGGGCCGGCAACGGTCTCGCAGCCGATCGCATCCGGGCGAGGCTTGATCTTCGATGCCACCGGCACCCCTCTCGTCAAGAATGTGGCCAGCTGGTCCATTTCGATCGTCCCGAACGATCTCCCGCTCTCAAAGAAGTCCGACGTGGTCGGTCGTCTGGCAAACCTGCTCAACCTCGATCCGGTCGCGATCCTGACACGGATCGACACCGCCACCGGCTCGCTGTACAACCCGGTCAAGGTGGCCGACAACATTTCGGTGGAGGTGGCGCGGGTTATCCAGGAGAACCCCGGGGCCTTGCCCGGCGTCGAGGTCCAGCTCGAGACGAACCGCCAATACACCGAAGGTCAGCTGTTCGGTCAGCTCGTTGGTTATACGGGGCGCCTGACTGCTGAGCAATACTCGCAGCTGAAGAACGCGGGCTATTTGCCGGAAGACTCGATCGGACAAGCGGGTCTCGAGGCATCCTACGAACAACAACTTCGGGGCCAATACGGCGAATCCACCGTGTCCGTCGACGGCGCGGGGCGGCCGGTTGCCGGCGCAGTTGCCTCCAACACTCCCGAGATCCCCGGGGACTCGATTCAGCTCAACATCGACTCGCGCGAACAGCAGTACGCGGTGCAGGCGCTCCAGTATGGGCTCACGCAGGCCCACGTTACCAAGGGCGTGCTGATAGCTGAGAACCCCCAGAACGGCAAGATCCTGGCGATGGTGAGCCTGCCGACCTACGACGACCAGGTCTTCGCCAACGGCATCAGCGCAGCGGACTATCGGAAGCTGACTACC
>CAZRUC010000169.1:0-5684 GCA_964603175.1 uncultured Anaerolineaceae bacterium | reverse complement strand
CGTGCTCGAACGCATTCGATCGGCCGCCCGCGCGAGCGGCTCGCCGGTGGACGTGCTCGCATACGGAGCCGTCTCGGCCGGCCGGGCGGGGGAGCAGCTATCCGCGATGGGCGAACTGGCCGACGCCGGCGTGCTCGGCTTCTCGGACGACGGTGCGCCGGTTCGCACCGCCAAGTTGCTTCGGAGCGCGCTTCTGTACGCCGGGATGCTCGGCTTGCCGGTCGTGGAGCATGCCGAGGATTCGGAGATGACCGCAGGCGCCGAGGCCGGCGAAGGTTACGTGGCATCGGTCATGGGCCTGGCAGGCTTCCCGGAAGCGGCCGAAGTCAACGCCGTCTCTCGCGACCTGGCCGTCTTTGCCGATGCCCTCCGCGACGAACCTCGGGCCCGACTCCACCTGACCCACGTCTCCACCGCGGCCGCCCTCGACCTGGTGCGCCGGGCAAAGGCCGCCGGGCTGCCGGTCACGTGCGACGTCACGCCGCACCATCTCGCCCTGACCGACGAATGGATCGCCGGCGCGAGGCGCTGGTCGTGGGAAGCGCTCGGCGCGGATGGCAAGCCACGCGACCCGTGGACCGACGGCGCGCTCGTAGCCGCTCCCTACAACACGGCGCTCCGGGTCAACCCGCCGCTCCGGACTCCCGTGGACGGCGCGGCCTGCCTCGCCGCGCTCCATGACGGGACGGCCGACGCGGTTGCCACCGACCACGCTCCGCATACGATCGTGGACAAGGAAGTGGAGTTCGGACGCGCTTCCAACGGGATCAGCGGCATCGAGACGGCGCTCGGCGTGCTGCTGGCGCTCGTGGACGCGGGCAAGCTGCCGCTGGCCACCGCGATCGCGGCGTTGACGAACGGCCCGGCAAGCGTCGCCCGCAGCTGGCCGGGCGTTGCCGCAACGCCGGCCGCCCGTTTCCGAGGGCTCGTGGAAGGTGCGACCGCAGACCTGGTCGTGTTCGACCGAGCCGATCGCTGGCTCGTGACCGAGGGGACGCTGCGCTCCAAAGGCAAGAACTCACCCCTGCTGGGGCGGGAGCTGTCCGGGCGAGTGCTGCTCACTATCGCCGGCGGGCGCCTGGCCTACGAGGACGCCGAAGAGTAGCGGAACCGCGTCGGCTGCGGGCGTGCGAGAATATGTGCCCGCACAAGTGAGGAGACGTCAGAACCCGTGCCAGTCCTTGCGACCTTCTTCTCCGTCCGTCGTGGGCGTGACCCGTTCTTCAAGTTCTTCATGAAGACGTTGATGCCCAGACAGATGAAGCAATACGAGGAGAAGTTCGGAATTAAGTTCATGGGCTGGTATAACGTCGCCCACGGCTGGGACTTCGACAATGTGATATTGCTGGACCTGCCCGACTACGCCACCCTGGACAAGCTCGAAGCGGACGAGGCGGCTCGTGCCATCGGCCACCGTGCCGGCGAGTGGATGTTCGAGAGGCATCATTCGATGTTCCTCCGGGAGCGGATCGGCCCGGACCTCGAGTTCAAAGGATAGGAGAGAACCCGATGGATACGAGCCGCAAGGACTTGCTCGGCGAACTCGCCGCCGAGGCTGCCCTGGAGCGATCCGACTTCCTGGTGCAGGCGTCGGCCCAACTCCGCCGCTTCCTCGAAGGGAACAGCGACCGGATCGCCGAAGTCGGCGGCGTGGTCCTGATCGACGACGAGGTCGACTACCTGGCCATCGCCCCTGACCTGTCGTTCCGCAGCCGCAGCCGCTACCTCGACGAAGCCACCGGTAAGTGGGTCTCCGAGACCGAGGTCATCGAGAGCCCTTCCGAGCTGGTCGAGCTCTACAACCTGGCCGACGTTTTCGCCGCATTCGGGGAAGCCACAGTCGCTGGGGCCGACGAGGGCGAAGCCGAAGAAGGGGTTGAAGCCGAAGAGGGCGCCGAACTGCCGGCCGGTACCGGCGACAACCCGTATGCGGCGGCCGCCGACGACTGGGCTGCCGGCGGGCACGAATACGAGGAACCGCCCGAGACCGAAGAAGAGGCCGCCGAGCGACTGTACGACCTCGCGCTCGCCTTCCAGGAGCGAAGCCAGCAGACCGAGGCGCATCTCCTCGAGCAGTTCGAGGCGGCGGCCGCTCAGTACACGGCCCTCCTTGGCGACCTGATCATCGTCGACGATGAGGACGAGCGGCTCACGCTCAAGGCTTCCGGTTCGTTCTCGGCCGAGGTGATCCCCGAGGCCGAAGCGGAGTCGGGACAGTGGCGCCAGCTCGAAGGCCCCGACGCCATTGTCGAGTTCTACGACCCGACCGATGTCTTCGGCGACCTGGCTGACACGCTGGGCGAAGCGTTCCCAGCGCTGGCCGAGGGTCAGGCCGATGAGGACGAGGAAGAGGCCGAAGACGAATCCGAACCGGCCGAAGAAGCCGCGGACGTCGAAGTCGGCGACGAGGCCGAGGCCGGCGAAGACAAGGGAGACGGCAAGCCCCGGTGACGATGCGCCTCGTCTCGGCTGAGCTGGTTGAAAGCCGGCAGATCCTGCCGGGGCAGTGGCTCCAGTCTTTTCACGCTCCCGAGCTTGCCACGGGATCCCGCGCGGGACAGTTCGTCCACGTTCGAACGGGCGACTACTCCGGGTTGGTCCTGCGTCGCCCGTTCTCGCTCAACACCGCGGACCCTGCCACGGGCACGGTCACGCTGCATTTCCGGACCGTCGGCCGCGGCACCGAATGGTTGACGCGCGTCCGGGAAGGCGAGCGGCTCGACATGCTCGGGCCGTTGGGCCGGCCGTTCGAGGTCGATCCACGGAGCAAGCACCTGCTGCTGATCGCGGGCGGCCTCGGGATGGCCGGGGTCCGAATGCTTGCCGACGAGGCGGTCCGCGACGGCCGGCAGGTCGTGGTGCTCTTCGGCGCGCTCGACGCCGCTCACGTCTATCCCTCCAGCCTGCTCCCGGACGAGGTCGAGTACGTCGTCGCCACGGACGACGGGTCGCTCGGACATCGCGGCTTCGTGACCGAGCTCGTGGCCGACTACGAAGCCTGGGCGGATCAAGCGTTCGCGTGCGGCCCTCACCCGATGCTCAAGCGTCTCGCCTATCTCGCGTCGGGGCGGCGCGAGCGGCTGGGTGTCGCGAAACTGGGCCGCAAGCGCGGCGGCGGCAAGCAGGATCCGGCCGGCTCGCCGGCGGCGCGGCGCAAGGCGTTCCTGCAGGTTTCGATGGAGCAGACGATGGGCTGCGCCGTCGGGGCGTGCCTCGGCTGCGTCGTCCTCGGCAAGGACGGCCCGTTGCGCGTATGCCGTGAGGGACCGGTCTTCGCGTCCGAGGAGATTGCCTGGGAGTCGATCGCGTGAAGGCGCGCAAACATGTCGTCGTGGCGTCGGACTTCCAGAACTCAGGATTCCGGATCGGCAAGGATTCGGACAGATCGAAGCGAACGCCGACGGTGCGAAAGGTGAAAGGCGCGACCGGGCCGCTGGATCGGCCGATCCGAACGCGTATCGAGACCGGTTCCTCGGCGGTGGCCGACCTCGGCACGAGCCCGTCGGTTCGGCCCACGCTGGCGGAGCGTGAAAAGCTCGACCTGATCGACCTCTCGGTGGAGTTGGCCCCTGAGCGAGGGCTGGTGCTCTCGAACCCGATCATGGTCGCGTCCGGCACGTTCGGCTACGGCGTCGAATACGGCGACGTGGTGGACGTCCAGCGGATCGGCGCCATCTGCTGCAAGGGCACGACGCTGCGGCCGCGTGTCGGCAATCCGCCGCCGCGCGTGACCGAGACCCCGGGTGGGATGCTGAATTCGATCGGCCTGCAGAACCCCGGCGTGGATGCCGTCATCGAGAAATACGGCCACATCTGGCAGGGCTGGCAGGTGCCGGTCATCGTCAACATCGCCGGCGAGTCGATCGAGGACTACGTCGAGGTGGCGCGGCGGCTGGACGGCGTGCCCGGCATTGCGGGCATCGAACTGAACATCAGCTGCCCCAATGTCGGCAAGGGCGGGCTGCAGTTCGCCATCGATCGCGATGCGGCGCGAGCTGTGACCGCCGCGGTCCGGCGGGCGACCGAACTGCCGCTTCTCGTCAAGCTCTCGCCCAACGTCGCAGACGTACGGCCGATCGCCAAGGCAATCGAGGAGGCCGGCGCCGATGCGCTGACCGCGATCAACACGCTCTCCGGGCTGGCGGTCTCTGCGGACCGAACGCGGGCGTTCCTCGGGAATACCTACGGCGGACTTTCGGGGCCCGCGATCAAGCCCGTGGCGATGCGGATCGTTTACGAGGTGGCGCAGGTCGTGGAGATCCCGATCGTGGCCATCGGCGGGATCACCGAGCTGGCCGATGTGCTGGACTTCCTGGCCGTCGGCGCCTCTGCCGTTCAGGTCGGGACGGCCATATTCGCGGACCCGGAGCTGCCGGTCCGGCTCGGCGACGAACTGCGGGCCGAATGCCTGCGCCGCGGGCTGACCTCTTACCGGCCGCTCGTCGGAACCGCTCTGCCGAACCGCGCGTCGGCAGCGTCGGCCAAGGGAGTGGAGTACAGGCCATGACGACCATCAAGCCGACGGTTGAGCTTGCGGCCGCGGCCGCGATCGCCCAGCGAACCGAGGAGCTGTTCCGGCGATCCGGGGCGCTAAAGGAAGGCCACTTCCTCCTGAAGAGCGGCAAGCACTCGGATCGTTACCTCGAGAAGTTCCTCGTTCTACAGGACCCGGCGGCAACGAGCGAGCTGTGCGGTTTCTGGGCGGCGCAGCACCGGGGCGCGGACGGGGCACCGCTCGTGGATGTCGTTGCAGGCCCCACGACGGGCGGCATCGTCCTCGCCTTCGAGACGGCACGCCAGCTGGGAGTGCGCGGCATATTCGCTGAGGAAGTGGAGGATTCGGACGGGACGAAGCGGCGCGAGTTCCGGCGTGGGTTCACCATCGCGCCTCGAGAGCGCGTCCTCCTCGTCGACGACATCCTGACAACGGGAGGTTCGCTCCTGGCGATGCTCCCTGCGGTAGAGGCATTAGGCGGGGAAATTGTCACGTGCTCGGTCCTTGCGGATCGGTCGGGCGGACTGGCGTCGCTCAGCTCCCCGATGACGCAGCGCAACTATCCGCTTCGAGCCCTGTGGCAGCTCCAACTCCCCACCTACTTCCCCGGGGCGGCCAGCTGCCCGGCCTGTGCAGCCGGCGTTCCGCTCTACGCCCCCGGAAGCACCGGCGCGGTCGGGGCATCGAACGCCTGATCTCGGTGGCACGCGGCCGTGCCGTTACTCCTGGATCTCGATCGATGCCACTTGGGCCGTCGCCCGAAAGCCGGAGCTTGATCGCCACACCAACGATTCGAAGCCGAGCGGGTCGGTGGCCGTCGGGGTGTAGACCATGTCGAGCGTCAGGGTTTCGCCCGGTTGAAAGGTCGAGCCCATATCGGCGCAGTTCATTGCCCGTAGCGTTGCCAGGTTTGCCGGCGTACCCAAGACGTACATGCTGTAGGTGGGACAAGGCGTCAGCGGGATTGCAGCTGAAGTCGTGTTCGTCAGCTCGACGGTGAAGTGGTTGGGCTCCCCGGCAGTCCAAAAGACGCTGTCCGGGATTGCTTCGGCCGCAACCGCCGGAATGGTGTTCGACGCTGCGCCCGACGGCGACACGATGGCGTTTACCCACGTAATCGGGGTCGGAACTGGAGGAACGACGCGAGTCGACGTTTCGTACAGGTCGAGGGCATGACCCGCCAGGGCCA
>CAZRUC010000168.1:0-5710 GCA_964603175.1 uncultured Anaerolineaceae bacterium | reverse complement strand
GCGTCGGAAACGGGATGCTCATCTTCCTGGCCGGCTTGCAGACGGTTCCGACCGAACTGTACGAGGCCGCCAGGGTAGACGGAGCCGGGCGCTGGCAGCAGTTCCGCAACGTGACTCTGCCGATGATCTCGCCGGTCTTCTTCTACAACCTCCTCATCGCCGTCATCGGGATGGCCCAGTACTTCACTCAGCCGTACGTCATCGGAGGTAGCCTCGGGAACCCCGGCGGTCAAACGATGGTCTTCAACATCAACCTCTACAACGAGGCGTGGAAGTACAACTTCATGGGCCATGGCGCCGCGCTGGCCTGGTTGATGTTCGCCATCGTCCTGGGCTTCTCGGTCGTTCTGTTCCGAACGTCGGCACGATGGGTCTTCTACGCGGGTGGCGAGCGATGACGGCTATAGCGACGAGCTCCGCCAAGGGCGTGCGCTCGAAGTGGAATCGGCGACTACGTGGAGCGGGTAAGCGAACAGGCGTATCCCTGCTCGTGGGGGCCGTCTGCTTCGTCTTCATACTGCCGCTGATTTATGCGGTCAGTGTTGCGTTTACCCCTTCGGATAGCACCTCGATCGTGGGGGCGCCACCGTGGCCGGCCGCCGCAAGACAATTCGTGTATACGGATCCACAAACTGGCCAGGCATCGAATTACTACGAATTCATCGTGCCGGACTGGGATGGACTGGGTCAGGGCCACACCAAGAACCTGGTTGAGCTCACCCAGAACTTCCCGCCGGTCGCCAGTTCGTTCGTCGATCCGGCCGATCCCAGCAAAATCATCGCGTGGGGCGACAAGCCCGGCCAGAACGTCTACCAGCTGAGCTACGTCTGGGACGTCGGAATCACGCTGGACAACTTCGGTTCGGCCTGGGACAAGATGGGCGCGGCCGAGGGCGGGTTCCCGCTCCTCTTCCGGAATACGTTGATCATCGCCCTGCTCGGGACCCTCGGTGCGGTCACCTCAGCCGTGATCGTCGCTTATGGTTTCGCGCGCTTCAGGATCCCCGGTAAGGACATTCTCTTCCTGATCTTGATCAGCACGATCATGATCCCATTCCAGGTCACGCTGATACCAACGTTCCTGGTCTTCCAGGCAATTGGTTGGACGGGAACCTGGTTACCGTTGATCTTGCCTCACTTCTTCTCGAACGCATATAACGTCTTCCTCTTGCGGCAGTACTTCATGGGTCTGCCTCGGGAACTGGACGAAGCGGCGCAGATGGACGGAGCGAGTCCGCTCCGAATCCTCATCTCCGTGATCATTCCGCAGTCCTGGCCGGCGATCATGGCTGTGACGTTGTTCCACTTCTTCTTCGCGTGGAACGACTTCCTCAACCCGTTGATCTACCTGGCAGGCAGCGCGGATCTGTGGCCGATTGCGGTTGGCCTCAACAACTTCAATACCACGTTCCGCAACGCGGGCACGCCCGCGATCATCCAGGCCGGATCGATACTGGCCATGTTGTTGCCGGTGGTGATCTTCTTCTTCTCGCAGCGAGTGTTCATGCGAGGAGTGGTCATCTCAGGCGTCGAGAAGTAACCTCTCTCACCAGGGAGCCATTAGCGGGGCCCGGTTTTCCGGGCCCCGCTTCTTGTTGCCGGCCGGTCGGCTAGGATGGGCAGATGCCAGAGATCGAGTACGCCTTTCTAGCCGACGCCGCAGAGGTTCAGCCTGGTCAGAAGTTCCACGTCCTTGGCGGGGTAGTCTCGCGTGTGAGCGGCCCTGCCTTGCCGTTTCGTCATCCGCATCTCTCGTTGGTGGTGGGGCTGCGGCTGACCACGGTGGAGCGGAATCGCGAGCACGACCTGGCGTTCATCGTGACCGCACCCGACGGCGCGGAGGTCAGTAGCAGTTCCGGGAAAGTGGTGGCGCATGGGCCACCCGATCCGAGCGATGTCGTCCTCACGATCGCAATCGATCTGTGGAACCTGACCCTTTCCGTGGCCGGCGAGTACTCGGTTCGGATTCTCGTGGACGGCGCCGAGCGGAAGCGGATCCCGCTACAGGTCGTGCAGGGTCGCGAAGCTGCCCCGGAGCAGCGCTACCTGGCGTGATCGAGCCGCGCCATACGTCGACGCCGCGGTGAAGCGCGACCTCGGCCCCGCCCGTCACGAGCGGCCGGCCATCGACGAAGCCGCTCTCTCCGCTGCCCGCGACGCCGAGCTGTTGCTTCGTGCCGCTAGAGACAAGGGCAGCTTACGCTGGGAGCAGTTTCTGGCCGAGGTGCCGGACCAGCTCCGCGACGCCCGCCTGCCCGAGCTGAGGGGTATCGCCCGGCGCGCGCGAGCCGCCTACGGACCGAAAGACTCGATTCGCGAAACCCTGCCTGCCGAACTGACGGAACCCTTCCTCGACCACCTGGACCGTTTGCTGAAGGCTCTCGCCCGCGACGATCTGGAGCGGTAGCGCCCGAGTGGCGACTCGCCGTAGCGCCGGCCCCACGCCTCCGACCGACCTTCTCCCGGCGGCGCACCCAAGACGACAGCCGCGCAACGCCGCGCCCCGGATGCTCCTGAGGACCTCGGCGGCCGAGGATGCCGTCGCCGCCCCGGCCGCGTATCCTCTTCGAACTTGATAGTCCGATGGAGGCGTTGATTTGAGCGGCTGGGTAGTCCCGAGTCAGACCGGGTCGGGCATCCCATTGCCGCCAGGTCTCCGAATCGCCACCAGCGGCTCCCGCGTTGGCGCTTGGTTGCTCGACAGGGCCTTCTTCCTGCTTCTGGCCCTGCTTCTGGCGGGAATCGCCCTGGCGGTCGGGGCCGTGGACCTAAGCGCGGCCGCCGGCGACCAGATGCTCTCCGGCACCTCCGCCAATCTCGTGACGGTCCCGCTGCTGACGGTCAACACGAACCTGCTCGTGGTTTTCGGAGCCGTGTGGGTCCTCGTGCAGTACGGCTACGCGGCCCTGTCGTGGACGCTTCTTCGCGGGACCCCCGGACAGCGCATCCTGTCGCTGCACGTAGCGGACGCCGCGACCGGGCGCAATCTGACGATCTGGCGGTCCACGCTGAGGTGGCTGGTCCTCGAGAGCGTCCCGCAAATCGCACTTACCGTCTTCCTGATCACATTCGTCCGAATGATGGGTGAGGTACCTCCGTCTGTGTACGGGGCGGGCGCTCTGACCGGTTCGGCCCCGACCAACGGCACATACACGACTGTGAGCCTCGTCGGCGATCTGGCCGCCCTGATCTCCGTCGGCTGGAGACTCGCCATGCTCGTGCTCACGACGACCCACGCTCAGAAGCGCGGCCTGCACGACCGGATCGCAGGCTCGCTCGTAGTCGGAAAGGCGTCGGCGGCATTGTATTGGGCCCAATCCCCATACGCGGTGCCCGGCTGGACGGCCGGTTCGTTCCCCACGGGGCCTGGCTACGGACCCGCTTATCCGGCACAGCCGACGGCGCCGCAGCCGGGCCAATGGCCTGCGCAACCCGGTGCGTGGCCTACGCCCGGCGCGCAGCCCGGGGTGGCGATGCCTGGCGCCGCCGTGCCCGGCGCGCAGCCCGGGGCGACCCCACCCGGCGGTGCGTCGCCCGGATCGTGGGCCCCTTTGACCACGCCCCCGGTCGGCGGGTCCAGGCCGGGCGACCAAAGCATGCCAAGAGCCACCCGTTTGTCCGACGGCAGGGAGCTTCCCGTGGGGCTGAGTGTGCCCCCCATGGTCCGACGCTTGGGCGCCTACGCCATCGATTGCGTCATCGTCTACTTCTTCTTCAGTATCTGGCTGGGCGTGGTTGGCTATGCGGGCGGCGAGAAGCAGGCAATCGTCGCCGGGGTGATCGCCGGGGTGGGCCAGCTGGCCTATTTCGTGGGTTGCTGGAGGCTCTTCCGCGGCACGGTCGGCCAGAGAGTGCTGCATCTGCAGATCGGGGACTTCCAAACGGGGAACGCTCTCACTTGGGGCGACGCATTCGTGCGCTGGTGCGTCCTGCAGGGCCCCTTCGCGCTGGCCACGGTGGTCCCGGCCGTGCTGTCGACGGCCGTGGTGTTCATCGCGGCCGGCTGGGCGGCCTTCCTGCTTTACGACGCGTACTACAAGCCGGACCACCGGGCAATTCACGACCGCGCGGTCCACAGCCTGGTGGCGCAGACGGCCTAATCCGCGCCGACACCGAGTTCCTGTGCCGTGAATGCCTCGAGCAGGAACGGCGAAGGCGTCGTGGGGTCGTACACGAGGGTCAGCGAGCGTCGGGCGCGAGTCCAGGCCACATAGGCGAGCCGACGTTCCTCCTCCAGAGCACGCTCCGGCTCGGCGGACTCGCGGAGGGAGCGAGCCGATGGGAAGCGGCCGGCCTCCAGGCCGATGACGGCCACGTGGTCGAATTCGAGGCCTTTGGTGGCGTGTGCCGTTGCCAGCGTCAGGTTGGCGTCGTCGCGGCGCAACTCGGCTAGGCGCGCTCGGTGCGCGGCAACAGCTGCTCCCAGCTCGGCCAGGCTGCGATAGGGCGCCGCCCAGCCGACCACCGCCGCGAGGAGATCGTCGGTCTCGATGGGGAGTTGCTCCTCCATGTCGCGACGGTCTGGGTCGGTCGCGCCGCCGGCGGCAGCGCCGCGGCACGTCGCCGGATCGGGCAGGGTCAGGCCGCGCCTCGCCAGCTCTACCAGCCGCGGCAACACGGGCGAATCCCCGCAATTGCGAGCGGCGTTCACGATCGCGTCGACGCGGAGATCTTCGGTCAGGAGCCGCAGTCGGGCGGCTTGAAAGGGCAATCCGATATCCACCGCGACTGCGGCGGCAGGCAGCAACTCGGCGTTGGTCCGAGCCAGGATTGCCCGGGTGCCGCCGTCGTCCGGCCAGCTTTCGATGACGCGGCGGATCCGCGTCCCTTCGTCGGAGCCGTCGGGCGCGAGAATCAGCCGGCCCGTGGACCCCGGCGCTGCCATGATCGTCTTGGCGAAACGCTCGCCGTTACAGGCAACGAGGCGAACTGCGCGGGCGACAACCGCCGGCGGGCAGCGGTAGTTCACCGTCAGGTCCATTCGGCTCAGGCCGGGCAGATCGGCGGCGAGCCTCAGGACGCGCCGAACGTCGGCCAGCCTCCAACCGTAGATCGTCTGATCGTCGTCGCCGACGAGGAAGACGCGGTTCGCAGGCGCCGCGAGCAAGAGCGCCAGGCGCAGCTGGCTGCGATCGACGTCCTGCGTCTCGTCCACCAGCAGGTGTTCGCAGCGCTCACGCCAGCGGCGCAGCAGGGCCGGTCGAGCCTCCAGCAGCCGGAGCGATCGAGCGACCAGGTCGTCGAAGTCGAGCCCGCCGGAGTCCTCGAGGGCCTGCTCGTAGGCCAGAAACGCGCGGGCGATCGGGCCGGGCTCGGGGTCCGTAGCTACTTCGGCGGCGGTGACCGCGATGTCCAGCTTGAGGCGGCTGAAGGCGTCGTCGAGGCGGCGGAGGGCGTTGCGGTCGATATCGGGCCACATGTCTCGAACGACCGCCTCCCGATCGAGCACCCGTCGCAACCGAACCTGGTTCAGCTCGCGATGCTGCTGCTCGACGAGGACGCCCGCGAGCTGGCGGCCGTCAGCGTCATCATCAAGCCCAACGGCTGGGTCATCCCAGACCAGGCGGCCAACGTCCACGGGATCACCACCGAGCTTGCCAACGCGGTCGGGGTCCCGCACGTGCTGGCCGTGGCGATGTTCACGAACCTGCGCTCGCTGGCCGACTACACGGTGGCCCATAACCGAGCGTTCGACGAGCGGGTCATGGCG
>CAZRUC010000167.1:0-5717 GCA_964603175.1 uncultured Anaerolineaceae bacterium | reverse complement strand
CCAGGAAGCCGAGCAGCGCCTCTCTGGTCATGTCGGCAACGTCTCCGTCGTGGGCAAGCCGTTCACGAAGCAGGGCCGCGGCGCCGCCCGCCCCAGGTCGCGGCCGGTACTCCAGAGTCCCGAAGACCCTTGGAGCCCACGTGGCGCCGTGACCGGTCAGGAATCTCATGACCTCGGCTTCGGGATCCGTGCCGGGTTCGAAAGCATGCCTCAGCTCGAGGACCAGGTCGCGAGTTGCGTCTTCTGCGGAGCCGCGACGTCCCCACAGGTCGCCCCGCCAGCCTCGAATCCGGCGCCCTCGGGCGACCGCGTCGGTCAGGTGCTCTAGGAAACCCGGATCGATGGAGGCGTCGACCAGGAAGTCGGTGGTGCGGCCGTCGGTCGAGGCCAGACTCGCGACGCGCAACCCGGGTGGTTCGACCCGACACGGAATCCCGTCCGCGAATACCAGCGCGTCGTCGCGGAGGGCCGCGGTCGTCAGTGGGATCAGGTATGTATCGGGTTCACCTTCGGAGTAGTTGACGCGGAACACGATCAGGACCGTCGTGCCCGCACCCGGACGCACATCGATCCGGTCGAGAATCTCACCGTCTTTGACGCGATGGCCGCGGCCCCGGTGCCAGGGCCGCTCCCTGATCCAGCGCAGCAGGATGGCGGTCAGCGCGGCGTCGACACGGCCGTCGAGGATGTCGCCAATCCCAGTCGCCGGCAGGGTCGCGAGGCCCGGCGCAGGACCACCCGCGTCGGTCGGGCTCGCAGCGGATTCAAGCGTGAACCACAGGAATTCGTGCGGTCCGAGGCTCAGTGGATAAGGCGCGCGCCCGATCCCAGGGAACTCGATCCGCCCGAACATCTCGATCGGCTGGCGACCCTCGAAATCCGCCAGATCCAGCTCCATGGGCTGGAAGAAGCGCGACAGATTGGCGACCACGAGAATCGTCTCGTCCCCGTAACTCCTCACGAAGGCCAGAACGTGGCGGTTGTCCGGATGAAGGATCCGTAGGTCGCCGCGCCCGAATGCCGGATGCCGCTTGCGGAGCGCGATCAGCCGTTTGTTCCACCACAGCAGCGAATGCGGGTTGGCCTGCTCAACCGATACGTTCACGGCCTCGAAGTGATGCTCCGGGTCTGTGACGACGGGCAGGAACAGTTGCTCGCGATCTGCGGTCGAGAAGCCCGCATTGCGATCGCTGCTCCACTGCATGGGTGTTCGGACGCTGTCGCGATCGCCCAGGTAGACGTTGTCTCCCATGCCGATTTCGTCGCCGTAATAGATCACGGGCGTGCCCGGCAGTGAGAAGAGCAGCCCGTTCATCAGCTCGATGCGACGGCGATGGTTGCCCAGAAGCGGGGCGAGACGGCGGCGGATCCCGAGGTTGATACGCGCCCTGGGATCGTCCGCATATGTGCGGTACATGTAGTCGCGCTCTTCGTCGGTGACCATCTCGAGGGTCAGCTCGTCGTGGTTGCGCAGGAAGAGCGCCCACTGCGCGGTGTCGGGTATCGGCGGGGTCTGCTCGATGATGTCGACGATCGGCAGCCGGTCCTCCATGCGGATGGCCATGAACATCCGGGGCATCACCGGGAAGTTGAACGCCATGTGGCATTCGTCGCCGTCGCCGAAATAGGCGGCCGACTCGACCGGCCACTGGTTCGCTTCCGCGAGCAGCATGCGGTCGCCGTAACGCTCGTCCACGTGGCGGCGCAGCTCGCGCAGGAATTCGTGGGTCTCGGGCAGGTTCTCGCAGTCGGTCCCGTCACGCTCGAACAGATACGGGACGGCATCGAGCCGGAGACCGTCGACGCCGCGGTCCAGCCAGAAGTCCATGGCCTTCGTTATTGCGGTACGGACGCGCGGGTTGTCGAAGTTCAAGTCCGGCTGGTGAGAATAGAAGCGATGCCAGTAGTAGGCGCCCGCCACGGGATCCCAGGTCCAGTTGGAAGTCTCGAAGTCCTTGAAGATGATCCGCGCGTCGGGGTAGCGACCGGGCGTGTCGCTCCACACGTAGAAGTTGCGCCACGTGCTCCCGGGCCTTGCCAGACGCGCCCGTTGGAACCACGGGTGCTGGTCCGAGGTGTGGTTGCATACGAGTTCGGTGATCACGCGCAGACCGCGCCGGTGCGCCTCGCGGATGAACGTTTCGACGTCCCTGAGCGACCCGTAGGCGGGGTTGACGTCGACGTAGTCGGCGATGTCGTAGCCGTCGTCGCGGAGTGGCGACGGATAGAAGGGAAGCAGCCACAGAGCGGTCACGCCGAGGTCGCACAAGTAGTCGAGCTTTTCGGTCAGACCGCGGAAGTCGCCTATGCCGTCGCCGTTGCTGTCGTGGAAGGAACGGACGTGGACCTCGTAGATGATGGCGTCGCGGTACCACTGCGGATCGCTGGAATCACCCGGAAAGGCGAGCCGGGCACGGCCGCGGGCCACTGCGCGGGCGGGGGTCGCGACGCGGGCCGGGGCATGGGCCGGCGCGGTGCCGCGGGCCGGAACGACGGTGCCCGACGGGGAGAGGTCGGCGTCCTTCATGCGTCCATCGTACGCGCCGCGCTCGGAAGCCCTCGATTGAGTGGCTGGGGCCGCCTCGGCGGACAAGTGGCACAATCGACCCGTGGTCAGCGATCGAGATCAAGCCGCTGTGCCCGACGCCGCTTTCCTCAACGGCGCCGACATCGACGACGCCGGTGCCGAAGCTGCCGCGACCAGAGCCGCGGCCGCTGCCGCACTGATCGCCACCGCAGGTTCCGTGGACCTCCGGATTCCCAGGACCATGCGGGCCCTCGTGAAGGCCAGGCCCGAGGCCGGCGCCGAGTTGCGCGAGGTACCCGTCCCACGCCCAGGGCCTGGGGAGTTGCTGATCCGCCTCGAGGCCGTGTCGCTGTGTGGCACAGACCTCCACATCTACCGCTGGGACCCCTGGGCGCAGGGCCGCCTTGGCAAGTACCTGCCGCGCATCTTCGGTCACGAGATGGCAGGTCGCGTCGTGGCGCACGGCCCCGGGACCGGCGCCGTGCCCCTCGGAACGCGCGTCGCCGCGGAGACTCATCTCGTCGACTGGACCTGCTACCAGTGCCGCACGGGTCGCGAGCACGTCTGTGCCAACCTTCGGATCCTGGGCGTGGACGCGGACGGCGCGTTTGCCGAATACATGTGTCTACCCGAGCGAAACGCCTGGCCGAGCGAGGGGCTCTCGCCCGAGATCGCGGCCATCCAGGAACCAATGGGGAACGCGGTCTTCGCCACGTTCGTCGAGGAGATCACGACGGCAAGCGTGGCGGTCCTGGGCTGCGGGCCGATCGGGCTGATGGCGGTGGCAATCTGCAAGTTTGCGGGCGCATCGCGCGTGTTCGCCACGGACGTGATGCCGCACCGCCGCGAGATGGCCGCCCGCATGGGCGCCGACTTCGTGCTCGATGGGGCGGGTGACGTGGTCGCGGAGATTCGGCGCGAGACCGGCGGCACGGGCGTCGACGTCGTCCTGGAGATGAGCGGCGCCGAGGCCGCGATCCAGCAGGCCTTCGAAATGACGACCAACGGCGGCCGCGTCTCGCTGCTGGGACTGCCGTCGCGCCCGGTCACGATCGACCTCAACGACGCGATCATCTTCCGCGGATTGCGCGTGTACGGCATCACGGGCCGCAAGTTGTGGGAAACCTGGTACAAGACCGCCGCGCTGCTCCGCGAAGGTCTCGACGTGAGCCCGATCATCACCCAACGATTGCCGCTCAGCGACTATGCCGACGCCTTCGATCTTCTGGCACAGGGTGTTGCCGGCAAGGTCGTCCTGTTGCCTCAGGAGGGCTGACCCCATGACGAACGAAGGCACCCGGCCGAAGCCGCTCGGCTTCCTGGCAGACGAGATCGAAGAGCTCAAGCGAGCGAACCTCTTCCGTCCCATGCGGGTCCTGAGTTCGGCCCAGGGCGCCGCTGTCGTCGTCGACGGCCGCGAGTTGATCAGCCTCTCGTCCAACAACTATCTGGGTCTGACGACGCATCCGCGACTGGTGGAAGCGGCCATCGCCGCGACGCGTGAATTCGGAGCGGGTTCCGGCGCGGTCCGGACGATCGCCGGCAACATGACCATCCACGAGCGCCTCGAGACCGAGCTGGCCGAGTTCAAGCACGTGGAGGCGGTGCTCACCCTCCAGTCGGGCTTCGCGGCCAACACGGGTGTGATCCCGGTCGTTGCCGGCGAGAAGGACCTGATCGTCTCCGA
Organism: uncultured Anaerolineaceae bacterium; assembly: GCA_964603175.1. GTDB lineage: Bacteria > Chloroflexota > Limnocylindria > Limnocylindrales > CSP1-4 > Fen-1039. The sequence continues at coordinate 1,503 of CAZRUC010000167.1, read as the reverse complement.
CGCGCTCAACCACGCCTCGATCATCGACGGCATGCGCCTGAGCAAGGCGCCACGGGTCGTGTTCCCGCACAAGGACGTGGCGGCACTCCGCGAGCTGCTGCGGCAGGCCCGCGAGAAAGGGCGCCCCGACGCCGGCGGCGAACCGTACCGCCTCATCCTCGTCGTCACGGACGGCGTGTTCAGCATGGACGGCGACATCGCGCCGCTGCCCGGGATCGTGGCCGCCGCCGAGGAGTTCGGCGCGGCAGTCATGGTGGACGACGCCCACGCCTCCGGAGTTCTCGGCCGCAACGGCCGCGGCACCGTGGACCACTTCGACCTGCACGGCCGGGTCCACATCCAGGTCGGGACACTGAGCAAGGCCATCGGCGTCCTCGGCGGTTACGTCGCGGGCAGCCAGGCCCTGCGCGATATGCTGATCCAACGGGCCCGCCCGTTCCTCTTCTCCACGTCCCACCCGCCGGGCGTGGCGGCGGCATGCCTGGCCGCGATCCACGTCCTGCAGGAGGAGCCCGAGCTGATCGAGCGTCTCTGGGCCAACACGGTCTACTTCAAGGGCGAGCTGCGCGGGCTGGGCTTCGATACGGGTGTCTCCGAGACCCCCATCACGCCGGTGATCATGGGCGACTCGGCGACCGCGGTCCGGTTCAGCGGGCGGCTATTCGAAGAGGGCGTCTTCGCCCAGCCGGTCGTCTACCCGACGGTTGCGCTCGACAAAGCTCGAATTCGAACGATCGTCACGGCCGAGCATTCGACCGACCAGCTCGATCGATGCCTGGAGGCCTTCGGGAAGGTGGGCCGCGAGCTCGGGATGATCGCCGGCTGATGGTCGATCGCGCTCCCGGCCAGGCGATCGACCTGCCGCTGGACTCCCATCTGCATACCGACTTCTCGCACGATTCGCGCGTCCCGCTCGAGCTGTACGCCGCCGCTGCGGTTGAGCGCGGAATCCGCGAGATCGCGATCACCGATCACGTCGACTTCCTGCCCGGAGCTCCTGGTTACGCCTCCTTCGGTTTCGCCGAGCGCGAGCGAATGATCCGCGACGCTGCGGAACGTTGGGCGGGACGGGTGACGATCCGCTTCGGCGTCGAGCTGACCTACGAGAGCCGTTTTGAGGACCAGATCCGCGAGCATCTCCGGACCCACTCGTACGACTACTCGATCGGCTCGGTCCACGCCGTCCTGGACTCGCCCTATTGCCGGGAGCGAATCGAGGCCTTCGCGGCCGGCAAGACCGTGGCCGAGGCCGTGGCGCCCTACTTTGGGGAGGTGCAGGCGGCGATCCGCAGCCGGCTCTTCGACACCATCGGCCACCTCGACCAGTGCAAGCGCTGGCTGCGGCCGTGGTTCTCGCCCGCGGATTTCGCCACCATCCCGGAGTCATACGAGCCGTTGCTCGCGGCCCTGGTCGAAAGCGGCACGGCCCTGGAGGTGAACGCTTCGGGTCTTCGGGACAACACCGGCGAGACGTATCCGGGGCCGTGGGTCGTGCGCCGCTTC
>CAZRUC010000166.1:2132-5748 GCA_964603175.1 uncultured Anaerolineaceae bacterium | reverse complement strand
GTCAACCCGCTCTTCGCACAGGGCTCGGTGCTAGCGCCTGTACCGGCCAAGCGGCTGCCCCGAGGCGAGATGTCGGCGGCGGCTGCCTACCAGATCATCCACGACGAATTGATGCTCGACGGCAACGCCCGCCAGAACCTGGCCACTTTCGTGACCACGTGGATGGAGCCCGAAGTGGGTCGGCTCATGGCCGAATGCCTGCCCAAGAACATGATCGACAAGGACGAGTACCCGCAGACGGCCGAGATCGAGCATCGCTGCGTGTCCATGTTGGCCGACCTGTGGAACGCCCCCGATCCGTCGAAGGCGCCCGGGTGTTCGACCGTCGGCTCGTCGGAGGCGTGCATGCTCGGCGGCCTGGCGCTCAAGCGCCGCTGGCAGCAGGCCCGCAGATCGGCGGGCAAGCCCATCGACCGGCCCAACATCGTGATGGGCATCAACGTGCAGGTCTGCTGGGAGAAGTTCGCCAACTACTTCGAGGTCGAGCCGCGATTCGTGCCGATGGCGAAAGGCCGCTTCCACCTGACCGGCGACGAGGCGGTGAAGCTCGTCGACGAGAACACCATCGGCGTCGTGGCGGTACTGGGCTCAACCTTCGACGGCAGCTACGAGCCCGTGGCCGAGATAGCGGCTGCTCTCGACCGGCTCCAGGAACAGACCGGCCTGGACGTCCCGATCCACGTCGACGGCGCATCGGGCGGCATGATCGCGCCCTTCCTGGACCCGGACCTAGCGTGGGATTTCCGGATCCCGCGCGTGGCGAGCATCAACACCTCCGGCCACAAGTACGGACTGGTGTTCCCTGGCGTCGGCTGGGTGGTCTGGCGCGACGGAGCCGCATTGCCCCAAGACCTCGTCTACCACGTCAACTATCTCGGCGGCGACATGCCGACCTTTGCGCTCAACTTCTCGCGTCCGGGTGCTCAGATCGTGGCTCAGTACTACATCTTCCTGCGCCTGGGCCGCGAAGGGTTCCGGCTCGTGCATGGGGTTTGCCGCGAGGTTGCTGGCCACCTGGCCGACAGGCTCCGGGAGATGGGACCGTTCGAACTGATCACCGACGGGGGCGAGCTCCCCGTGGTTGCTTTCCGAGTCCGTGACGGGATAACCAACTTCGATGTCTTCGACGTCTCACGCCGACTGCGCGAGCGAGGCTGGCAGGTACCGGCGTACACGTTCCCCGCGGACATGGAAGAGCTGGCTGTGCTGCGGATCGTCGTGCGAAACGGCTTCTCGCACGATCTGCTGGAGCTCTTCCTGGACGATCTGGAGCGGCTTCTGCCGGAGCTCGAGGCTCAGACCGCCCCGGCCGACAGGGCGCTGGCCGGCTCGTTCCATCACTGAGGCCGTCCTACGAGCTAGACCGTCGGGATCACGTAGACGTACTTGCCTTCTTTGCCGGGGTAGATCTTGCCCTGGTGCCAGATCTTGTAGTCGATCGGCAGGTCCTTTAAAGGCACGCTCGTGTCCGGGGGCGAAGAGTAGCCCCAGATGCTGGAAAGGCGGTTGTACCAGACGTCCTCGATCCAGAGCGACTTCACGCTGAAGTTGTCGGTCATCGCCGGATCGGCCGTGGTGATGAATCCGGACACGACCCAGGAATGCCAGCCGTACCAGACGATCAAACCCGCGGGACGGTTGGTGAGCCGGATCTGCTTGACGACCAGGTGGACCGCGGCGGCCATCGTGTCCTGGGCGCCGACCTTGTAGTTGCCGTAGCCGAGCTGCGTCAAACCCATGGCCCAGCCTTCGGGTTCCGCAGCGTTGTTGCGGGTGCCACCGAGCGACACTGCGAGATCGAAGAGGCGCTGCTGAGTGGCCTCGGTGACGTCGGCGCCTTGATCCATGATGTTCATCGAGGTCTGCATGGCCGCAGGCACGCACCAGTTGTCCTTGAATTCGTAGACGAAGTCGCCCTTGTCGTACAGGTCGAAGTTGAAGTTGCCGGGCGTCGCCGCCGGCGAAGGCTCGGGACTCGCGGTCACGGTTGGGGAGGCCGAGATGCTGGGGGCCGAGGGGGAACTCGACGCCGCCGGGGTGATCGTCGGTGACGGCGTCGGCGGCAAGGTGGCTCTGACAACGGCCTGTCGGTCACGCACCCACGGCGTTGTGGTCGGGCCGGGGCCCAGACCGGTGAGCGCCTGCCCGGTGGCATACACGGTGCCGACGGCCAGGAATATCAGCGCGAACACCAGCCCAACCTGTGCCAGCCGGATGGGCTGGCTGACCCGCCGAGCTGACCGTCCGTGGCCGGCGGCGAGAGACTCGGGCGTGGCTCCCCGAGGTGCCGCCTTGCCGATCCGAGCCATCCGAGGTGTCAGGACGATGGCCAGCAGTACCACTCTGGTTGCCATCCCGATCGAATATGCGGCCGGGATCACTGCCAGACCGAGGGTGTGCGAGAGCGCCTGGGCGGATACCACGGTCGCGACGAAGCCCGCAACCGCAGCGATAGTCGGCAGGAGCGTGTTGTGCGTGGCGTAGAGGGCCCGCGCCATGAGGTTGGTGAGGCTCTCGAGCGGGATCGACGCCGTGAACACCGCCAGCACCAGCGTGGTTCGGGCGACATCCTCGCTGTCGAATTGGCCGCCCCCGAGGACCGTCTTGATGACGAACCCGCCGACGATCAGGAGCCCGATCGCGGCTGCTGTCGAGAGGACGCCGATCGTGGCGAAGTTGATGCCGAAGACCCGCGCAAAGCCACGCCTGTCGCCCGCGGCGTAGGCCGCTGACATGGCTGGGAATGCGGCGATCGCAAAGCTCATCCCGATCAGGCTGACCGGCAGCGCCTGGAAGCTGCTCCCATAGCTGACCGCGGTGACCGAGCCGGGCTCGAGGGTCGAGGCGAGGGCCGTGAAGTAAATGAAGGTCAGGGGCAGGATCAGCTGGCTCGCCATGGTCGGGATCATCAGCCGGCTGAATTCGCCGAGTCCCTTGGTTCGCAGCGCCAGGCTCGGGCGTGGCCGGAACTTTGTCCGATATATGCCGACGACGCGGATCCCGAGATGCGCCAGGGCCCCGACGACCGCTCCCACCGCGGCGCCATATATGCCCATGCGATCGGAGAGGAAGAACGCCCCTGCGGCGATCCCGCCGCTGTACATGAGAGGCGCCAGCCCGTACAGGAGGAACCTGCGCTCAGCCACGAGGATTTCGCCCAGTACCGTGGAGGCGGCGAAGATGACGGGGGTGACGCACATGACCCGGAAGAGGCCGATGTAGAGCTCGCGCTGGTCTCCTGTGAAACCGGGCGCGACGAGAGTCACGGTCTGGGGCGCCAGAACGAACAGGATCGCGGCCGCAACCGCCATCACGGCGACCGCGAGCGTCAGGATCGTCCGGGCGAAGGCCTTCGCCTGCTCTTCGGCTTCGCCCCGCAGGCCCAGGAAGAGCGGCACGAACGGTGCCACGAGGCCGCCGAAAACGAGGACGTCGAGAGCGAGCTCTGGCACCTTGAACGCGGCGATGTATGCGTCCAGTTCGGGTCCCGCTCCGAATAGGTGGCCGAGCATCCTGTCCTTGAACAGGCCCATGGCGTAGCCGCCGAAGGTGACGATCGACAAGACCACGGCCCCGGTGGGCAGTGCCGTGAAGACGATCGCGCGAGCTCGCGCAA
>CAZRUC010000166.1:0-2032 GCA_964603175.1 uncultured Anaerolineaceae bacterium | reverse complement strand
AAGACCACGGCCCCGGTGGGCAGTGCCGTGAAGACGATCGCGCGAGCTCGCGCAACCAGACTCGGATGCGAGGCGCTCGATGGACTGCCGAGCTCGGCTGCCGGGTCGCGCCCCTTCTTCCTAGAGTCCAAGTGAGGTTCCTCCAGCCGCGGGAACGCGGGCCACTCGAGCCCGCACCCCGCCGACGGTCGATCTTGCGCCTATGTTTCGCTTCCTGCCGGAAGTCGGGGCGTTGGGGAGTCAGGAGGCGGTCAGGGCTCGTACAAGTCGGCCGAGTCGAAATAGTCCGTGCCGTCCCCGCCACCCACGACCAAGACGGACCCGTCGGTGAGCAGCGTGGCGGTGTCGCCGTTGCGACAGACTGCCGTTCCCCCGGTGAGCGAGAAGCCCTGTGTCGAGGGATCGTACAACTCGGCCGCCGGGAGATCGCCCGCGTGGTCGCAGCCCCAGGAGACGAGCACGCGGCCGTCCTGGAGCAGCGTCGCCGTATGAGTTGTCACCGGGCTCCGATCGTTGATCATCGGCGAGGCCGCGACCAGAGCCTCCGTCGCCGGGTAGAACAGCTCGGTCGATGTGCCGCCGCTCTGCTCGCCTCCCGCCAGCAAGACAGTGCCATCGACGAGCACCGTCGCGGTGTGGTTCACGCGAGCGTCGTTCATGGCTCCCGCCGGGACGAAGGCGCCCAGTTTCATGTCGTACAGCTCGGTCGAAGCCAGAGCCCCGGCGCCGTCTTCGCCACCGGCTATCAGCGTGCGGCTGTCGTTGAGCAGCGAAGCTGTGTGGTGAGAGCGAGCGACGAGCATCGACCCGGTGGGTGAGAAGCTGCTCGACGCCGGGTCGTACAGCTCGGCAGATGCGAGATAGGTGGACCCCTGGTCGCCTCCGACGATGAGGACGCGGCCGTCCGGGAGCCCCGTTGCCGTGTGGCCTCGGCGAGCCGCGCTCATCGAGCCGGTGGGTGAGAAGCTGCCGGTCGCCGGGTCGAATACCTCGGCCGAGGCGAGGTAACCCGCATCTCCCCGGCCGCCGCTGATGAGGACTCGACCGTCGCGCAGCAGCGTGGCGGTATGGTCGTCGCGAGCCACTGTCAGGGAGCCGGTTGTGGCGAAGGCTTCGGTCGTCGGGTCGTACAGCTCGGCGGAAGCGAGGAACGTCGAACCGTCCCAGCCGCCGGCGACAAGGACGCGGCCATCGTCGAGCAACGTGGCGGTGTGCCCGACGCGAGGAGTGGCCATCGACCCGGTCGGGATGAACGTCCCGGGCTGGACGGCGCTAACCTGCCAGGGCCACGTCGGCTCCTCGATGATCGGCGGGTTCCCACCGAAGGACGCGGGGTCTACCGAAGCGAAGCCTCCGCCGGTTGAAACCATACGGATTCCAGCTCCGACGATGAGGAGCATCCCGACCCATGCGAGCGGCGACGAGCCGTGCCTCGATTGACGGCGCAAGGGGGCCGGAGGGGGCAGTCGGCGCGGAGGCGGCGGTGCGGATCGTTGCGGCGGGGGGAGCGGGTGTGGTGGGGCCGCCCGCCGGACAACGTTCGGTTGAGGGGCGGGGGCCGGTTGCGGGGCCGCCGCCTGTGGCTGCCTCGGGGCGGCTGCCTGCGGCGTGGCTGTTGCCTGCGGCGTGGCGGCCTGCGGCATGGCGGCCGGCTGCGGGGCCTGCGGCGGTTCGGCGGCACGCGGCTGCGAATAGATCGATGAGCCGCCGAGGCTCTCGGCCTCGTATAGGTGCTGGATGCGGCCGAGACTCTGTGTCGCACCCAGACTCTGCGGCGCGCCAAGAGCGCTGCTCTGCCCGGCCAGGGACCGGCCGCAGACGGCGCAAGTGTCGACGCCGGCGGAGACTCGCGCACCGCAGTTCGGGCAGGTCTCGATCCCCGATGCCGGGTTCTCGGTCATGAACCCTTCCCTCGACTTCCGACTCGATGTCGGCTTGGCCGCCGCCCGACACTACGGTGCGTGGCGCGCTGCCTGGTCCGAGTCTATCGACACCGGACCGCCGATACACGCCGGACCTGCGACCTGGTCAG
>CAZRUC010000165.1:0-5765 GCA_964603175.1 uncultured Anaerolineaceae bacterium | reverse complement strand
GGCATGTTCGCCCTCGGCGTGTTCCTGTACAGCCTCATCCCCAACTACGTCGGCGACCTGATCCAGCTCCTCTTCGGCGAGGTGCTCGGCATCGGCCTGGGCGATCTAATCTCGCTGGTGGTGCTGGCGGCCATCGTGCTCGGGATCGTCGCGCTGCTCTGGAAGGAGCTGCTCTACTCGACGTTCGACCCGCTCGGCGCTGCGGCCTCCGGCCTGCCGGTCGGCAAGCTCGACTACCTGTTGCTGGCGCTCATCGCTCTGACGATCGTGATCAGCCTTCAGTCGGTCGGGATCATCCTGGTCGTGGCGATGCTCGTGACTCCGGCCGCCACCGCGCAACTGGTGTCGAACAGCTTCGGCCGGCTGGTCGTGGTAGCCGGCGCCATCGGCATCGTGTCCCCGATCGTCGGGCTGTATATCAGCTACTGGGCAAACTCGCCCAGCGGCGCGACGGTCGTGCTTGTCGAGACGGTGGTATTCATCGTGGTGCAGCTCGCGACCAGCCTGATCGGCCGATATCGCCACGCCGAAGCCGGCGCCCGTGCGGCGGAGGCGGACCCGGCGCACTAGAAGCCGCGGGTTACGAGCGGGCCGCGCGGCCGTGGCGCCAGGCGCCGCTCAGGCCTACTTCGGGAGAGACAGCTCCGGCTTGTCGTCTGCCGATTGCTCCCGAGACCGAGCCCGCTCCATGAACGACTGCGACTTCCGAATCTGGCCGTTCAGCGAGTCGACGGTCTTGCTCATGCTGTCGAGAGCCTTGAGCTTGTAGGCGTCGATTTCGTCCATCGTGGCGTAGATGTTGTCGAAGGCCAGCTGGAGCTTCTGCAGGTCGATCGTCGACGACGCGGCCTGTTCGTTTATGGCGGCCGACTGCTGGCGCAGCAGCACCGAAGTGCTCTCGATCAGGTCGGAAGTCGTGGTGTTGAGCGCTGTGATCTGGTCCAGCACGAGCTTCTGGTCAGACAGCGCCTGGGCCACGATGACCGCGGTGCGAAGTGCCGAGATGGTCGTCGTAGTGGCGCGGTCGACGCCGCGGATCAGCTCGATGTTGTTGCGCCGGATCACGTCGAGCGCCATGTAGCCCTGGACGCTGACCGCCAGCTGAGTGGTGAGGTCCTGCACCTTCTGGCGGACGTAGAAGAGCATGTCCTCGTTCAGGATGCGAGCGCGCTCGGGATCGTTCGCCTGGACCTGCGCGATGCGGGCCGCCAGCGCCGCGTCCAGTTTCTGCGACAGGTAGATGTACTGGCGCAGCTTCTCCATGATCTGCCAGAGGTTCGCCTTCTCCTGCTCGAGGTCGATGTTGTCCCTCTGGAGGTTGTCCTGCCCGTTTCGAAGGGCGCCGATGATGGAGTTGATGTGTCCCTGGCTGGATTGGTACTTGGCGAAGTAACGACTCAGGCGATCGCCGAACGGCAGGATCCCGAGCAGCTTGTGCGGTCCGAAGAGCTCGCCCTGGCGGCCGGGGTCCAGTGCGTCAACCTGGCGCCGGAGTTGCAGGAGGCTGGCGGCGACGCCGGACGTTCCACTCAAGCCGCTCTTCTGCAAGGAAGCCACAGGTCGGGAGAGCAATCTGGACGAAACCTGCGAGGCGGCGTTTATCTCGTCGTCACCGAGCTTGCGGATGTCGGTGACCCTGGCCTCGAACTTGGGGTCGTTGACGTCGAAGGTCGCTACGGCCGCGATATACCCCGCCACCATGCCGTCGAGCTTGACCACGGTCGCCTGGTCGAGCTTGAGCGAATCGAGTGCGGCAGTCGGCTCGACAATCGTGACCGCTTCGGGTGGAACCAGGGCCAGGCCACTGCCCTCAGCGGACGCGGGTGCCGCCCCGGACGGAGCCAGCGCCTCTTTGTCCGCCGCGGTATCGCTCGCTGAGGCGGCCGCGCGGCTCGGCCCAACGGCCGGCCCCGGCGCCCGGTCGATGTTGAGCGAGTCGCTCATGACTACCCTCCTACTTCCGATCTCGGCACTATTCACATGCAGCACTATGTAGGTTACTGCCGAAACGGCCCGAAGGAGAAGGTGGAGAAGCTAATGGAGACAAAGAAAGGCTCCGGAACGCGCTCGTTCGTGGCCGGAACAGCGGGCGGTGCGATCGCCGTAGTGGTCCTGGCCGTCATCGCGGCAATTTTGATGCGGCGCCTGGGTCCCCGGATGATGGCCTGCTGCGGCAAATGCGGTTGCGGAGACACGGAGAAACCCGAGAGCGACGGCGCCGAGCAATGAATCGGCGGGTCGCCTTACAGGATCGCCCCGGCGATCAGGCCGAGGAATATGCCGCCGATCCAGAGGGTGCCCACGACGGTGGCGATGACTCGCCAGCGGGCGATGAGCAGGCCGCCTGAGATCGCACCGATGCTGGTGCCGGCGCCGGTGATCAGGAAGGCCATGGCCGGACCTGGCCCCATCCCGCCGTGCATCAGCGAGGCGATCAACGGCAGGTTGCCCTCGGAGCTCACGTAGAGCGGAATGCCCAGGGTGGCCGCCACCACAACCGAGAATGGGTTCGAGCCGCCCAGCAAAGTAGTCATCCAGGCCTGGGGAATGAGCTCGATCGCCCCGTAGCCGATCGTGGCGAAGCCGACGAACATCAGCAACATCTTGGGCGCCAGAGTTACGACTTCGCGGCCGAGCTCGGGCAGGCGCCAACGGACCCACAAGGGCCTGAATTCGACGACGCTGGCGGCGCCGGGACCGAGCGAGGGCTGTGCGTTCACCCGCGACTCCGATCGTTCGAGGAAGCGCGCCTGGTTGTCGAGCAGGCCGGCCTTCTCCGCTACATACGCAACCGCGCCGCCGGCGATTCCGAGCACGATCGATGAGCCGAAGAAATAGAGGGCGAACGGCCATCCGAACAATCCGGCCGAGACGATGAGTCCGTCGGGTGACGTGAGCGGGGATGCGACCATGAATGCCACGACCGGTGCCCACGGGACCGAGCTGGCGAGCATCGAAATAACCACGGCCGTCGTTCCGCACGAGCAAAAGGGCGTGGCGACTGCGGCCGCCACGGAACCGCCCACGGCGACCGTGGTACGGCGGCGGAACAGCGCCGCAATCCGGTTTGTGCCGACATAGAGCTGGATGGCGGATGCGCTGACGATGCCCAGCAACAGGTACGGCCAGTTGTGGGAGAGGCTCGTCAGAACCTGGGTGATGACGTGAGTGACGAAAGTGACGGCGTCCATTGGATCTCCGGAAAGTGATGTATCGATCTGTGTCGATATATAGGCCGACCGGAATTCCCGCCGGCGCGGAAGAACTTGGTTACGCGGTCGCCGTTAAGCGCTCGCGGGCTCGCCGGTCAGGCGCTTGCCGAGCAGGACGGCGGAGTCCGGGCAGGCCCCGGTGAACTCGGGCGAGGCCGCCAGCTCGGAGGGGACCGCTCCACGATCCGCGGCCCCGTAACCCAGACGTGGGAACCACGCGGCCGCGGTCTCGGTCAGCAGGTACAGCTCGTCGATCCCCGCCTTGACGGCGAGCGACTCGGCTTCCGCCACCAGCCTCCGTCCGAGTCCCGTGCCGCGCTCTGCTTCCGCCACGCATACGGACCGGAGCAGTCCCACGGAACCGTGCGGCTCTATGGCCGCGCAGCCGAGCAGCGTGCCGTCGGCCCTCGCTGTGAGTGTCAGCTCCGATGCCAGCTCGAGCCCGGCGAGCGGCAGGCCGTTCGACGTGAGCAGCGCCTCGATTGCGGGCCGGTCGTTCGAGTCGGCCAATTCGATTTCGACCATCAGCAGCAACTCCCCAGAACCACGGGCTCCAGCCGCGGGTCTGCGCCGGGGGGAGTTGCGGAAGCGGCGGTGGCCTCCGCCCCAACCGGTTCGGTCGGCTTGGTTGCCTTCACGATTACGCTGTACATCCGGTCGGCGACGGCGTGGCTGATCGTGAGGGAGACGCCGGTCAGCCCGACCGCCTCGAGCCCCGATCGAAACTCGCTGAAGGACAGGGCTCCGGCGATGCAGCCCGCGTAGGAGCCGCGCTCGAGGCGCTGTTCGACCGTCAGTGAGTCGTCGGCGACGATGTCGCTGATGCCGATTCGACCGCCCGGCCGCAAGACCCGTCCGATCTCGCGAAAGACGGCCGGCTTGTCGGCCGCCAGGTTGACGACGCAGTTGCTGATCACCACGTCGATCGAGTTGGCCGGCAGCGGGATGGCCTCGATATGGCCCTTGAGCCATTCGACGTTGGTGACGCCGGCCACCGCAGTGTTCGCAGCCGCCAGCGCGAGCATTTCGTCGGTCATATCAAGGCCGTAGGCCTTGCCGGTCGGGCCGACGCGGCGCGCCGACAGCAGGACGTCGATCCCGCCGCCCGACCCGAGATCTAGGACGCGCTCGCCTTCGTGCAGCTCGGCGACCGCAATGGGATTGCCGCAGCCCAGCGAGGCCATCGCTGCTGCACCCGGCAGCTCGCCGAGCTCGAGTGCGGAGTAGAGCCCACTGCCGAATTTGGTGGCCTCGTCGCAGCATGAGTCGGCTACGACAGCGGCCCCGGCTACGACTGCATTGCCGGCGGCCTGCGGCTCGTCGGCGCTCGTCACGCCGCAGCTGCAACCGCCCTGGGGTGCAAAGCCCAGGACTCGGCGCGCTGCACTGGCATAACGCCGGCGGACTGTTTCGTGGATTTCGTCGGTCATCGTCGTGGCTCTCGTGGCTCTAGCAGGAGCAGGTTTGGGCGATCGGGGAGCTGGCCGGTCGTAGACCGACGAGCCTGCGCACCGGGACGCTCCATTGGCGACGGCCGCGCGACCTGGAGTTGGCAGCCAATCGATTGGCCTCGGCCTCACGAATGCGTTCGGACATGAGAAGTCTGACGATCTCTGGACTGTAGTTAAGCGACATGTTGGCGCTCCTTTCGCCGGTAAGTTAGCGTCTATATCGACAGTTGTCAATATCGAAAGTGTTCGATATCATTCGGGCATGACAAGGTCCGCAGATCCCGACATCCTTTTGCTCCAGGCCATCGCCGATCCGACCCGGCTGGCAATCCTTCGCCAGTTGAGCGTCGAGGGCACTGTCTGCGCCTGCGACTTCACAGACTGCTGCGGAGTCGGCCAGCCCACGATCTCGCACCATCTCAAAGTGCTGCGCGAGGCCGGCTGGGTGGAGAGTGAGCGGCGGGGAACCTGGATCTACTACTCGGTCAGACCCGAAGCGTTGGGGCGGCTGCGCCAGCTCGCTGGGGAGTTGGTGCCGGGCATAGCCCGACCGGCCAACGAGCTCTCGGCCACTTTCGTCGCGACCAGCTAGAGGCGGCCAGGAGATGTCCGATCCGATCCGGGTCCTGTTCATCTGCACCGGCAACTCCGCTCGGAGCCAGATGGCGGAGGCCCTGCTGCGCTTCATGGGCGCGTCCGATTTCGAGGTCTTCTCCGGCGGCACCGAGCCAAAGGGCGTGAATCCGTACACGGTGTGCGTCCTCGACGAGATCTGCATCGACTGGTCGGCTGCCGTGAGCAAGCCGCTGGCGGGTTTCATCGGCCAGCGGTTCGACTACGTCGTGACCGTCTGCGACCGGGCTCGACAGGCATGCCCGTATTTCCCGGGGCGGCACGAGATGCTCCACTGGGACCTCGAAGATCCGGCCGAGGTCGAAGGCACGGACGAGGACAAACTCGACGCGTTCCGGCACACCAGGACCGAGATCACGGACCGGCTGCGCCAATTCGTCGAGCAGGCTCGGGTCGCGCGCGCCGCCCGCGAGGCGATTGCTCTCGAAGCGCTTGTCGCCGGGAGCGAGGGTCCAGCCGCGAACTGAGG
>CAZRUC010000164.1:0-5849 GCA_964603175.1 uncultured Anaerolineaceae bacterium | reverse complement strand
GCGTGACCGTTCTGCACTCCCGTACCCGCGACCTCGGCCACTACACCCGCGACGCAGAGATCCTGATTGTGGCGGCGGGCCGGCCGGGTTTGATCACGGGTGACATGCTCTCCCCAGGGGTCGTGGTAGTTGACGTGGGGATCAACGTGGTGCCGGACGGGCAAGGCGCAGTGCGACTGGTCGGGGACGTTGACTTCGAGTCGGCAAGGAACGTCGTCTCGGCAATCACTCCAGTCCCGGGCGGCGTCGGCCCGCTGACCAACGCCCTGCTCTTGAGCCACTTGCTCCGGGCCGCCACGGATCAGGCGGAACGAGCGGCGGCTGTCGCCGCGATGGGACCCGGCACATGACGGCCTCGCCGATGCCCAACAGCCTCGAGATTGCGCGGTCGGTCACGCCCCGGCCGATCATCGAGCTGGCCCGCGAACTCGGCCTGCGCGATGAGGAGGTCGAACAGTACGGGCCCTACAAGGCCAAGATTCGCATCGAGGGAATCGAGCGGCTGGAGGCCGAGGCCGCTGCCGCGGGCAAGCACGGCAAGTACGTCGTCGTGACGGCGATCACACCCACGCCGCTCGGCGAGGGCAAGACCACCACGAATATCGGCCTCGTCCAGGGACTGAACCGGATCGGGCACAAGGCGGCTGTCTGCATCCGTCAGCCTTCGCTCGGCCCCGTCTTCGGCATCAAGGGCGGCGCGGCCGGTGGCGGCTACAGCCAGGTGATCCCGATGGAGGACTTCAACCTCCACCTCACCGGCGACAACCACGCCGTCGGCGCGGCCCACAACCTGCTGGCTGCCTTCATCGACAATTCGCTCACGCACAACAATCCCCTGCAGATCGATCCGCTGGGCGTGCTGTGGCCTCGTGTCGTCGACATCTCCGACCGGGCGGTCCGGCGCGCGATCATCGGACTGGGCGGGCGCGAGAACGGCTACCCGCGCGAGACCGAGTGGCAGATCACTGTCGCCAGCGAAGTCATGGCCGTGCTGGCCCTCGCCTCGGACATCCACGACCTGCGCGCTCGGCTGGCTCGGATGGTCGTCGCCACCACGTTCGATGGCCGCCGCATCACTGCCGAAGATCTCAAGTGTGCCGGCGCCATGACGGTCCTTCTGCTCGACGCCATAAAGCCGAATCTGCTCCAGACGCTCGAGGGTGGGCCGGCCTTCGTCCACTGCGGCCCGTTCGCGAACATCGCCCATGGCAACAACAGCATCCTGGCCGACCGGCTGGCGCTTGCAACTTGCGAGATCGCCTGCACCGAGGCCGGGTTCGGGGCCGACATGGGCGCCGAGAAGTTCTTCGACATCAAGTGCCGCCAGAGCGGATTGCGGCCCGACGCGGCGGTGATGGTCGCCACGGTCCGCGCTCTCAAGATGCACGGCGGCGTCGGCCGAATCGTGGCCGGCAGGCCGCTGGACCCGGCGCTCGGGGTGGAAAACGTTGAGGCGGTACGCAAGGGCTCGGCGAACCTGGCCGCGCAGATCGAGAACGTGCGCCACTTCAACGTGCCGGTTGTCGTGGCGGTCAACCACTTCCCCGGCGACACCGAGGCGGAAGTGGCTGCGATCCGGGAAGTGGCACTGGCCGCCGGGGCGCGCGACGTCGTGGTCAGCCGCCACTTCGCCGAGGGCGGGGCCGGGGCCGAGGACCTGGCGCATGCCGTATGGGCGGCGGCGGAAGAGGGAGCGCCCGAGTTCCGGCTGCTCTACCCCGACGATCTTCCGTTGAGGGAGAAGATCGAGACCGTGGCGGTTCGCATCTACGGCGCGCGCGGCGTTGACGAGCTGCCCGCCGCCACCAAGGCCCTGAAGCTGTACGAGGATCTGGGCTACGGCAACCTGCCGGTGTGCATGGCCAAGACGCACCTCTCACTCAGCCACGACCCGAACCTCAAGGGGCGGCCCACTGGGTTCCGCGTCCCCATCCGCGAGGTCCGGCTGTCGGCCGGGGCGGGCTTCGTCACCCCGCTACTGGGCGAGATGCGAACGATGCCGGGGCTCCCGTCTCATCCGGCCGGCGAGTCGATCGATATCGACGCGGACGGCAACATCGTGGGGCTGTTCTAGGACCAAGGGCCGTCGTAGCGGGGCACCGCCTGACATGGTGCGATGCCGACACACCTGATCCCGACCGCACGATGAGTGCCGTCGGCGAGATCGAACACGACGATGGAATAGTTCGACCAACACAACATTTGTCCAGGCGCGCACACGCGACCCAGGTCGACACTGTAAAGGCGTTCCCGCCGGATCGGTGGATGACCGAGATCCCTGGCATCGAGTGCAGCAAGAGTCTTGCTGCCCAGGCAGGTGTCCAATGGCTCAGTGCACTCGGAACTGAATTGCCCAATCGGGAACCCGTCGATCGTCGAGCAGGCGATCGAGTCGCCTGACGCGAGAGGCTGGCAGGACGGGCGCGGGGTCGCGGTCGGCGTCAAAGCCCACCAGAGTCCCGCCACGGCAACGGCGAGAACCACTACCGCGACGATCCAGACCTTGCGCATCGCTAACCCCTACGGTTCGTCCACAATCCTGCAGCCGCGGCCTCGGATCGTCCAGCCGCTCTTAGTCCTAGACTTCGAGTCGATGTTGACTCTCGTGCTGACACGCCACGGCATCACCCCGGCGGGTGAGGTAATGCTCGGCGGACAGATGGACGTGCCGCTGGCTCCGAGAGGGCGCATCCAGGCCGAAGCACTCGGCGAGCGGCTGGCAGGCGTTCGGATAGACCGCTTCATCTCGAGTCCGATGCTCCGAGCGCTGGAGACGGCCCGCGCGATCGCGGCAGGCCGCCCAATCGAAGTCGACGAGCGGCTGCGGGAGTTGAACTACGGCCGCTGGGAAGGCCTGAGTTACGCGCAGATCGAGGGCCAGGATCCGGCGCTGCGAGCGCTCTGGGAAGCCGATCCCGCGACCACCTGCTCCCCCGGCGGCGAATGCGGCAACGGCGTCGCGGCCCGGGTGTCGAGCTTTCTAGTGGACCTGATCGCGGCCGAACTGGGCAGCCCAAGCGGCCCCGTGGCCCATCGGCCGCCCGACGCCGGCGGCTCGCGATCTGTCGTCTCGGAGGCCCAGGCCGAAGCCGAGGGAGAGCGCCGCGTCCTGGTGGTGGCCCACGGGACACTGAACCGCATCCTGCTGTGCGTGGCGCTCGGCGTTCCCGTCATGGACTACCGCCGCCGCTTCATCCAAGACCGCACCAACCTCACGGCCCTCCGCTACGAATTGGGCGACGGCCCCGACGGAGCGCAACTCGTGCTTGCCAACGACGTTGCCCACCTCCGCACCAGAGGCGAGCCACCCTGGGGCTGAGGCCCCGGGCGCCATCGGGCCGCCGGTGGCAGACTGCAGACAGCGGTCGGAACGCAGCCAGCGTGCCGACGGGGCAGAGGAGAGCCGTTGCGCCGGGCATCGATCGCATACGTCATCGTGTTCGTGGCGATCGCGGCGTGGGCGCCGTATCTCTCGGCGTACTACCAGGGCCTCGGGATATCGCTCGGGGACATCGGATTGCTGTTGGCATTGACATCTGCCGTCTCGCTCGTCAGCGCCCCGGCCTGGGGGGCGGCGCACGATCGATACCCGAAATCCCTCGTGCTCCTGCCGCTGTCGGCCGTCATCGCGGCGATCGGCGCATTTGGGCTGGCAACCGTCGGAGCCTCGCTCTGGCTCATCCCCTCGGCGGCGGCGTTCGCAGTGGGGGCCGCGGGTCTGTCGCCGATGATGGACGTCCGCGTCCTCGAGATAGCCCGCGCCGACCGGACGAGATACGCCCGGGTTCGCGTTTGGGGCTCGATCAGCTTCATCGTCTGTGCGCCACTCATCGGGGTGCTCGCCGACGCCAACGGGCTGAGGGCCATATTCCTCGCGATGATCCCGGCCCTTCTGATCGGGGGGCTCGCGGCGACGACGTTGCCCGGTCGCTCGATGTCGGTGCGGGCGCCCAGCATCATGCGAGCCCCCGGCACGGTTCTGCGCAACCGTCCGATAGCTCTCTTCCTGATCGGCGCGCTCGTCGGCTGGACCGCGGTCTCCGCACAGAGCTCCTTCTTCACGATCTACCTGCGGGCGCTCGGGGCGCCGAACGACCTGGTGGGTTGGGCCTGGTCGGTAGGGGCGATCACCGAAGTTCCGACGATGTTCTTCTTCCCACTCCTTGCGCGGCGCTTCGGGGTCGAGCGCTTGATCGTGGCAGGCGCTGTGGTCCTCGTTGTCCGGCAGGTCGCCAACGTGGTCTTCACCGACCCGGGATGGCTGATCGGGTTCTCGCTGTTCCAGGGCGTCGGCTACGCACTGATGCTGATCGGCGGGATCACGTTCGTCTCGCGCCAGGCTCCGCGCGGAACCGCAGCTACGGCTCAGGGGATCTTCACGGGCGTGGCGTCGAGCCTCGCCTCGATCCTCGGTTCAGGGTTGGGCGGGCAGCTCGCGGGGCTGCTCACGATCCGCGGCCTGTTCGCAGTCTCGGCCTGCACGAGCGTGGCGGCCATAGTCCTGATCGCGCTGGCCGTGCTGCCCGTGGCCGGTCGCGGGGTGGAGCCGGTGCCTCCGGGAGTTAGTAGCCCACCGGTTTGATCCGCGCGTAGATCGTGTTCGCGACTACCTGAGCCCCCAGGGTCGACAAGTGGAGGCCGTCGCTGGTATAGCGGGCGAGGTATGTCCCAGCCGAGCTGGCGAGGGGCCGAGTTATGTTCGTCACCCTCACCTTGAGACTATTGCCGAGCGCGACGATGGCCCCGTTCAGGGAGCTGATGCGGGAGACCATCCCCGGGTAGGCATCAGGGGGTATCGTCAGCAGGAAGACGCGGATTCCGTGCGCCTGGGCGGTGGTCACGATCGCGCGCAGGTTGGCGATGATCGCCCCCTGGCTGTAGCCCTGGGCGATGTCGTTCGTGCCCCCCATCACGATCAGGACGTCCGGCTTGTAGGCCAGCACGTCCGACGACAGCCGCGCCCGCATCTGCGCGGTGACGTTGCCGGGGACGCCGGCATTTCGGATGAGCTTTAGCTGCGGGTCGACTGCGTCCAGGCGCGAGGGCCACGGGTCCGCCGGCCACGCGGTAAGGGAATCGCCGAGTGCCACGAAGCGGTAGATCCGGGCCGGAGCGGCCGACTTCTTCGGCGCGGGGGTTGGAACCGGCGAGGGTGTGGGGACCGGTGTCGGGTCGGGCGCCATCGGGACAGAGTACTGGAGGGCCAGTAGCGCCGGGTCCGGCGTGAGGGTCGGCAGGGGCGTGGGGTTGGGGGTCGCGGAAACGAGGCCGACCTCGGGTGGGGAACTTGTGGCTGGTCGGACGCCGCTGCCGCCGGTGAGCCCGGCCGCGGAAAACACACAGGCGACGAGTAAGAGCGCGAGAACGACCGCCATCTCGCGCTTGCGAGTCTCACGCGGCAGGCCGGGAGTTCGAAGTGCCGCGAGCCGTCCGCGACGCGTGGGATGAGCCATCCGGCGCCCTGCGGCGAGGTCGTGCGTGTTCGGGTGGGCCATCTCGCGGATCCCGGGGCGATCCGGGCTGCGCAATCTGCCGCCGGCCTGTGCCCGCGCCAGATCGGACGAAGGCCGTGACGGCTCGTTCGTGTGGCTCCCGGAAACTCGATCCGAAGTGCTTCTCACTTCGAAGGCCCAGCCTCCGCCGCGATCGTGTCCACGTCCACCTTAGCTTGCCGTTGTCGGTTCTCCTGAACGCCAGCCGGGATGGCCAAGGCGCCACCACACGAATGCGAGCACGGCGACCACCAGGACCACGAGGATCAAGGTGTCGAATGGCGCCAGATCCTTGCGAATGTCCTTCCAGTTCGCTCCGAGCACGGTGCCGAAGTAGACCAGCGCGATCGTCCAGGG
>CAZRUC010000163.1:0-5899 GCA_964603175.1 uncultured Anaerolineaceae bacterium | reverse complement strand
GGGCTCGACCAGATGGAAGTCAAGGTCGAGGTCACGCCCGAGGTCTTCTCCGACGAGATCCGCAAGCTCGAAGCACTGCAGCATCACCTCGAGGCGTCTATCGAGAACATCCTCGGGCTGCGGGTCAAGGTCACTCTGGTGGCCCCCAGAACCATCGCCCGAAGCGAAGGCAAGGCCAGGCGGGTGACGGACCTGCGCAACGTCTGACACGACAGCGGCGGGCTCACGCCCACCGAGGGAGGCTCCTTCGAATGAAGCTCAAGCAGCTCTCGCTTTTCCTCGAGAATCGCCCGGGCCAGCTCCGCGCCCCGCTCGAGGCGCTGGGGCGGGCCAACATCGATCTCCTGACGATGACGCTCGCCGACACGTCCCAATTCGGCATCCTGCGGTTCATCGTCGCGGACCCGGAGCGCGCCAAGCAGGTGCTCGAGAGCGAGGGGATGGTCGTGCGGGTCACTGAAGTTGTCCCCATTCAGGTCGACAATCTGCCCGGAGGTCTGGCGGCTGTCCTCGCGGCAATCGAGGAGGCAGGCCTGGGCGTCGAGTACATGTACGACTTCGCCGCCCGTGCGACACCGGATAAGGCGGCGATCATCTTCCGGTTCGAAGACCCCGACCGGGCACTCGTAGCCCTCGCGGCCGCCGGCGTGCGCGTCCTCGCGAGCGAGGAGCTTCTCGAGAAGTAGCCTCTCAGTCGCGTCCCCGGAGAAGGGAGACCCGGAAGCCGCGCAGTTCGCCCTTGGCGAAGCCGCTGGTGATGGTCGGGTCCGCCTCCATGATCTCTCGGGCGGTTGCCTCGTCGGGCGCTTCAATGACGGTGATTCCGGTATTGAGCCGCCCCAGGGTCGGCCCGGCCATGATGAGGGTCCCGTCCGCGAGCAGGCGCTTGAGTCGTTCGAAATGCTCCGCCCAAACCCGCGTCTCCTCGTCGGTCATCGTGGCGGCGAAGTTCTCGCGGTTTGGCTGCAAGAAGTAGATCCACTCGGCCATGGCAGCTCCCGTGTGGCTGGTTTCGAAGCGGCCGGCCGGTGCCGGCAGGTCTTCTGAGAGGGCTATCATGGCCCCTGGCCGGGTGGCGCGATCTGCGCTTCGGCAGGGCAATCGTCATGGCCCACACATGGAGATCCAGGGTTGAGAGCATCGCTCGCCCGTATTGTCCCGACGCCGCTTCAATTGCTGGCCGTTGCCATGGGTACGATCGGGCTTGTGTGTGTCGGGTTCGTCACCTGGTTCTGGATAAGCCACGCGTCGGGTCAGACTCCGGGCGACACCCAGAACTACATCCTGGCGGGTCTCCGCTTGAACGCCGGCCATCCGATCTACGCCTACGGCCCGGGCGACCCGCACGTCCTCCCGGGAAGTTTCGGGGCCGATTACCCCATCTTCTCTCCGCCGCTCATCGCCGTCCTCTTCAGGCCCATCGTGTTGCTCCCGGCAAATGGGGAGTACGTGTGGTGGTTGCTCATGGACGTCCTCGAGCTGACGGCCGTAGTAGCCCTCGTCCGCCGGGCCCCGCTCGTTACCGGACTGGCCCTGATTCCCCTGAGCCTGTCAGTTGGCATGGCAATGGAGGTCGGTAACGTCGATTGCCTGGTCGTGCCGGGACTCCTAGCCGCCTGGTGCCTGATCCTCAGGCGTCATGACGACAGCGCTGCCCTGATCATCGGCCTGCTGGCGTCGCTCAAGCTCACGCCCGTCATCCTCGTCTGGTGGCTCTTCGTGACAGGTCGGCGGCGCGCCGCGGGGGTCGCCGTGGGATGCGGCATCGTGCTGGCACTCGTGGCGATCGTGGGCAGCGCCGACCCGTTCGTGTTCGGTAAGTTCTTCGAAGTGACCATGGCCAACCTGGCATCGCCGGGCAGCGATCTGGGGCCATTGGGCGTGGCGCGCCAGATCGGGCTTCCGGCGGTCGTCGTCGCCGCGCTGCCTCGGATGTTGATGGTCGGAGGAGTCGCGCTGATGTGGGCGGTTCGTCGACGGCCGGGGCTGGCGTGGGCTGTCGGAGCGTTGCTGATGTGGATCGCGTCGCCGGTCGTCGCAATCCACACGCCGGCTCTTGCTCTCGTGGCCATTGCTCCAGTGGCGTGGCCGATGGCGCGCGCAATGGCGGGTCAATCGCAGGCCCCGGCGAGTACCCCGCCCGAACGTCCAGAGCCCTATCGAGGAGTGGCGACCTCGACGTAGCGGGTACGATGACGCCCCCGGCCGGATCGCCGGGCGGCTCCACGCTGCGGGGTCGGTCGCGAGGAGGTGCTGCAGATGCGCCATCGAACATTTGGGCGGACCGGCTGGCAGGTCGGCGAGGTCGGCTACGGCATGTGGGGCATGGGCGAGTGGTCGGGATCGGATGATGCCGAGTCCCTCGCATCGCTCGATCTTGCCGTGGCTAAGGGTGTCGACTTTTTCGACACGGCGCACGCATACGGCGACGGCCACAGCGAAAGATTGCTGGCTCGTCTGGTTGCCTCGCACCCGGGCAAGCGGCTCTTCACGGCTACCAAAGTCCCGCCGAAGAATCGGCAATGGCCGAGCCGCCGGGGCAAGCCGCTGGCGGAAGCCTTCCCGCGCGACTATGTCCGTCAATACGTCGGCATGAGCCGAACGAATCTCGGGGTCGAGGCGATCGACCTGCTCCAGCTGCACGTCTGGGAGGACGACTGGCTGGGCTACGGGATCGAGCGGACCGTGGAAGAGCTAAAGCGCGATGGTTCGATTCGGGCCTTTGGCATCAGCCTCAACCGCTGGGAACCGTGGAACGGCGTGAAGGCGGTCCGATCCGGCCTCGTCGATTCGGTCCAGGTCATCTACAACATCTTCGACCAGGCCCCGGAGGACGAGCTCTTCCCCGCTTGCCGGGAGAACGGAGTGGCCGTCATCGCCCGAGTTCCGTTCGACGAAGGAAGCCTGACCGGGACTCTGACACGGGACACGCAGTTCCCCGCGGGCGATTGGCGTGCGACCTATTTCGTGCCAGAGAACCTGGAGTCGTCTGTGGCGCACGCCGATGCGCTCAAGCCTGTCATTCCGGCTGGTGCCACGATGCCGGAGATAGCCCTGCGGTTCATCCTGAGCAACCCCGACGTGAGCACGGTCATCCCGGGTATGCGCAAGGCTCGAAATGTCGACGCCAACACAGCGGCGAGCCACGCAGGGCCGCTTTCCGCCGAAATGCTTGGCGAGCTCCGCAAGCATCGCTGGGATCGCGAGCCCACGGACTGGAGCCAGTAAGCAGCACGGCCGAGGGACCCGCCTGCGCGTCGATCCCGAAGTTGGCGCCGCGACCTGCAGTTGGCGCCGCGACCTACCCCTCGGCGGACTCCATGGCCAAGCGCCGCAATACCGCGGGCAGGATGCCGCCCTGACGGTAGTAGTCGAGTTCGATCGCGCCGTCGAGGCGAACGATGGCCTCGAACCGGATCGCCGGGGCGGCCCCTGCCGTGCCACTTTCCGTGCCGGCGTCCGTGTCAGCCATGACCCAGACTCGTCCGCGGGGCACCAACCCGCCTGCGGGGATCGCGATCGTGTACTCCTCGCGGCCGGTAAGTCCAAGGTTAGCCGCGCTCTCACCGGTCACGAACTGCAGCGGCAGGATCCCCATCCCGACCAGATTGGAGCGATGGATCCGCTCGAAGCTCTCCGCGATCACGGCTCGAACCCCGAGCAGCCTCGGCCCCTTGGCTGCCCAGTCGCGCGACGACCCAGACCCGTATTCCTTGCCGGCGATAACCAGTAGCGGCACGTCTTCCGCCGCGTACCGCGTGGCGGCGTCGAAGATCGTCGTAGCCTCGCCGTCCGGGAAGTGGACCGTGTACGGCCCTTCCCTGCCGGCCAGCGCGTTGTGCAGCCGGATGTTGCCGAATGTGCCCCGCATCATGACTTCGTGGTGGCCGCGCCGAGCTCCGTACGAGTTGAACTCGAGTGGGCCTACGCCGTGGGCCTGAAGCCATTGCCCGGCGGGGGACGACGGAGCGATCGAGCCCGCGGGCGAAATGTGGTCCGTCGTGACCGAGTCGCCGAACATGCAGAGCACCCGCGCGCCTTCGATGGGGGCCACAGCAGGCGGCTCGGCCGAAAGGCCCACGAAGAACGGCGGCCGAGCCACGTATGTGGAGCGCTCGTCCCAGAGGTAGCGATCGCCGGTGGGCACGTCCAGCGCCCGCCATTGCGCATCGCCGTCGAAGACGGACGCATAGGCGGCGCGGAACAGATCTCCGTTCACGGCCGAACCAACCGTCTCGCGTACTTCCCGCGCCGAAGGCCACACGTCTGCCAGGAACACCGGAGCCCCGGCGCGGTCGGTGCCGAGCGGCTGCGTGGTGAGGTCCACGTCTACCGTTCCGGCCAGCGCGAAGGCCACGACCAGTGGCGGGGAAGCAAGGTAGCTGGCTCGCACGAGCGGATGGATCCGACCCTCGAAGTTGCGATTGCCCGAGAGGACGGCCGCAACTACGAGATCGTTCTCCTCGACGGCGATCGCAACCGGAGCGTCGAGCGGACCGCTGTTGCCGATGCACGTCGTGCAGCCGTAGCCGGCGAGGGCGAATCCGAGCTGCTCCAGCGGCTCGAGCAGCCCGGCGCCACGCAGGTATTCGGTCACGGCACGCGATCCTGGTGCCAGGCTGGTCTTGACGGTCGGCGGAACGGCAAGGCCGCGAGCCAGGGCGTTTCGGGCGAGCAATCCGGCAGCAACCATGACCGTCGGGTTCGAGGTGTTAGTGCAGCTGGTGATGGCGGCGATCGCAACAGAACCGCTGGCGATTTCGACCGAGCGACCGTCCGCCTCCACCCGAACGGCCGGATACGGCGCGTTCACGACGGAGCCGGCTGTACCGCTCGAGACGACCCCGACGGGGGCGGCCGCCGGGGCAACGCCCCGGGGAGTGGCAGTGGCCGCAACGACGTGGGGGGCGTCGGCCGACGGAGTGGCAGAAGCGGCCTCGGCCGCGGCCGGCGCGTCGGAGGCGACTTCGGAGGGAGCGGCAGCGGCCGCGTCGGAGGCGGCGCTCCCTGGCGGATCGCCTCCGGCCGAGACGGCCGTCGGCGCCGGATAGGCGCCCCGGAAGCTGGACCGCATGTCGCGCAACGGCACACGGTCCTGGGGCCGGCGCGGACCCGCCAGCGACGGTTCAACCGACCCGAGGTCCAGCGTCAACAGCGCGTCGAACTCGGGCGTCACACCCGGCTCGCGCCACAGGCCCTGTTCCTTGGCGTAACGCTGGACCAAGTCGATATGGTCGGTGCGGCGCCCGGTGAGGCGCAAATAGGCGAGCGTCTCGGCGTCGATCGGGAAGAGTGTCGCCGTGGCGCCGAACTCGGGGGACATATTCGAGATGGTGGCTCGGTCGGCCAGCGCGAGTCCCGCCAGCCCGTCGCCGCTGAACTCCACGAAGGTTCCCACGACGCCGTACGAGCGCAGCATCTGGGTCACGACGAGCACGAGGTCCGTGGCCGTGGCGCCCTCGGGCAGCTCGCCTGAGAGGCGCACGCCGATCACCTTGGGCATTGGTTGGTAGAGCGGCTGGCCGAGCAGCACCGCCTCGGCTTCGATCCCGCCCACGCCGTAGCCCAGGACGCCCAGGCCGTTGATCATCGTCGTGTGCGAGTCGGTGCCGACGAGCGTGTCGGGATAAACCCAAGTTTCCCCGCCCTGTTGGCCCGTCATCGCGACGTGCCCCAGGAACTCGAGGTTCACTTGATGACAGATGCCGGTGTCGGGCGGAACGACCTTGAAGTTCTGGAACGCGTTCTGGCCCCAGCGCAGGAACTCATAGCGCTCGCGGTTGCGCTCGAACTCCATGTCGGCGTTGATCTTGAACGCGTCTTTCGAGGCGAACGCATCCACCTGAACCGAATGGTCGATAACGAGATCGGCAGGTTGAAGGGGATTGATGCGCTTCGG
>CAZRUC010000162.1:3165-5906 GCA_964603175.1 uncultured Anaerolineaceae bacterium | reverse complement strand
AATCCCGTGTCGGGCGTCCAAATCGAGATCAGCAACGAAGAGACGCGTTGGGATCTGGCGACCGCGGCTGATGCCGCTGGTTCCGCCACGATCTCGGTGCAGTCGCACAAGCGTCTATTCCTTGGTGACTGGCAGCAGTTCAATCTCGTTGTGTCCGCGCCCGGCTACGCCGACGCGCACGTTCTGGTAGCGCCTCAAGCCGGGCAGACCGTTCCCCTTACGGTGGTTCTTCACAAGCCTACAGTGGCGGCCTCCTACCAGATGGCGCTCGATTACGACACCGGGATGCCGCCCGCTCGCTCTTCCGTCAGCGCCGACGGTCGGTACCTGGTTACCGCCCCCTATCTAGACCAACCCTTGCCCGATTCTTACGTCGAAGCCCACGCCGCCATCGACTTCTTTGACCTGCAAACGGCCACCCACCTCTGGCGGTTCCTCCTCGGCAGCACCATTTTGAACGTCGACATTTCGCCCGACGGCCAGTATGTGGCCGCTCTCTATCAAGGAACGGTCACCGGACAATCGGCCAAAGACAACATCGTTCTTCTCGACCATCAGGGGAATGTGGTCTGGAAGCACCAGGTGACCTCCGCAAAGGCCGTGCCCGTCACCTGGGCTGGTCTGCCTACCACGGCGCCGCTCATAGGAGGGGTCTATACCGTCAAGTTCTCCCCCGATGGCAAGTCCCTCGCCTACGGCACCTTCAACGGTCTAGTGGTCGTTCTCGACACGAAAACTCAGGCCGTGCTCAAACAGGCTTTCGTGCGCGAGCAAGTTCGTGACATTGCCTGGAGCCCGGACGGTTCGCGGCTCTACGCCTCCGCGGGCGATAGCAACGTCTATGCCATAGACACCGCCACAGGCGCGATTCTCTGGCAGACCGATGTCGGTGGCTGGTCTCTGTTCTGGTCCATCTCCAAGGACTACGCGTTGGTCTCCGCCAAGGGAGGCTATGCCATCACGCTCCTCAACCTGGCGGACGGTCACATCATTTGGCAGTATCCAGTTCTCGACACCTCGTTCGCTCTCGGCATCAGTTCCGACCAGACTCGCTTCATCTCGGTGAATGACACCGGGACCACCCCCGGTGTCGCGGTGTTTGATGTCCACGGCAATGTTGTCTGGAGCACGGGTAATACCGCTGTCAGTGCCGCCTGGTCGGGCGATGGCAAATACGCCCTGGTCCAGGAGAATCCGGTTGCCATCCCAAATGGCGGTGGCTTCGATTACAAGATGATCAGTGGCATCGACCTCTTCACCCGCGATGGTGAGCTGGTATGGTCGAAACCGATTGACACGCCAAACGGTCCCTGGGACCACGGTGAGGCTGGCGTTACATATCTCTCACAAGACGCCACCACTATCGTCGTCGGTGACAACGCGAATGGCCATGTCTGCATCTATAAAGGTACGCTGACCAATCTCGCCGCCGCCCCGGTCGTCACGCCCAATGCTGCGCCGTCTAGCCCGACCAAACCCACCTCGCCGATAGTGGACCAGAACGCCAATCTCTTCCCGCTCGTAGTGGGAATTCTGCTGACGATCGCCCTGATCGTCATCGTCGGGATCTTCGGCCTTCGTCGCCGACGGTCGTCTCGTCGGCCTCGCCAGTCCCCGTGAATTGCGGCAAGGGGAGGCTCCTCGGACGGCGGCCTACGCCGCATATCGGTTTAGTCGGAAGCCCCACACATTCGCGATTCCTCTTTCGGCGCGATACACGTCGCACCTGACGGCCGACCAAGCTGGGATGACGGCGGGCCCTGTCGGTTGCGGCGCGAGGCGGTGAACCCGAGCGACCCTGCTTGGCGACCTCCGGTTTCGACTTCGCCAACTTCCCTCCGGTTGGCCCGCAGCGCGCGACGCCACTTCTGCCTGACGCGCCCTTTCACGCCGGGCGGCCGAGCGGAAGGATGCTATTCCAACTCCGGGGTTCTGCGCCTGCGGCCCAAGGCCGACCCAGCGGGAGTGCGAAGGAAGGAGTGCTCGTGGAAGCGCCCGCCACCTATCTCCAGTTCGGGTTCATTTCGATCTCGGTGCCTAACCTGCTCGTGCTCACCGGCATCGTGATCCTGTTCGTGGTGGCCCTGTTAGCGCCGTTCCCCAAGCACCGGGCGATGGAGGCCGAGCCGGTGACCGAGCGGCCCGACCCCGCCCCTTCGTCGAACTGGACGCGGAAGGTTCGCTACGCGATCACAGACCGCTGGCCGTGGTCGCAGGTGCTGCCCGACAGGATGCCGCGCTACATGACCTCGTGGGTCTACGTGTTCGGCGTGTGTGCCATCGCGTCGCTCCTCTGGATCGTCGGCAGCGGCCTGTTGCTGGTGTTCTTCGGGCCGACCTGGTGGCACGAGACGAGCACAGGCAAATTCGTGAACTCGATCCACTACTGGAGCGTCCAGATATTCTTCGTCTCGGTGATCCTGCACCTGTTGGGCCAGTATTTCATGGCGAGCTGGCGCAACGGCCGGGCTTGGACGTGGCTGATCGGCTTCGGCATGTTCGTCGTCGCGATCGCGACGGCCTTCACCGGGTACTTGAGCCAGCAGAACCTCGACAGCCAGTGGATCGCGCTGCAGGGGAAGGATGGAATCAACTCGGTTGGGCTCGGCGGGTTCTTCAACGTCCTTAATTATGGTCAGATGTTCGGCCTCCACGTCGCCCTCCTGCCGATCACCCTGCTGAGCTTCCTCGGAGTTCACATCCTGCTCGTCCGGTTCAGGGGCCTCGTCCGACCGATCCGC
>CAZRUC010000162.1:0-3065 GCA_964603175.1 uncultured Anaerolineaceae bacterium | reverse complement strand
GTTCGCATTCGTTGCGTCCAGCCCCGACGTGCCGGCCGTCACGATCCAGACCTGGGCAAAGGCCGACCCGGTCGACTTCGTCACGACGGCGACCGCCGAGCTGGCCGGCACCAGCGACACCGCGGCGTACGGGCCCCCGTACACCGATGGCTCAGATGCTGTTCAAAACGTCGGGCCGTTCTCGCCGCAGGGATTCATGGGCGACGCACTCCACGTGGACACGGCCAACGATTTCGTCATCGGACCGCTCCTGGTCGCCGCGCCGGGTGATACCGATGTCGCCAAATACCAGGCGGCGACCCCGGATCAGCAGCAGGCCTGGCTGACCGCGTACACATCGGCCCTCGACAACGCCACGGCCGCGAACGGCTCCGTGGTGGTGCCGGCCGGAGACTATGGCCCGGTCCAGGCGATGGTCGATCACCTGTTGGCCATCGCAAAGAGCGGGAACCTCGACGGGATCCTGCTCCGGAGCGGGAGGCTATACGAGACGAACTACAGCGCGCCGCTGCTGTTCATGGGCGACGGCTCGTACCTCGAAGGGCTGGCAAGCGACCAGCACTTGCTGGGGGAGCAGTGGGGCATGATGAACGAAACCGGCAGTTACCCCGGCCAGGCCTGGCTCGCCCCGGTCTCGCTCTTCTACCAGATCCCGCCGTGGAACACGTACGCCAGCGCCGACCTGATAATCCTGCTCACGGTGACGGTCCTGGGCCTGTTGTTTGCGTTCGCTCCCTGGATCCCAATCGTTCGGGATATCCCGCGGTGGATCCCGGTCCATCGACTGATCTGGCGTCACGCCGACTCCGCCGACGAGGAACCGTAGTGCCGGTTCGCGCTTCCCGCGCGGCTGATGAACAGGATGAAAGGACCGATGCCCGAACGATCGCTTCCCGGTCCGACGGACGACGCTATCAGGTCATGGTGCCGGGTACGCCCTGTGTGCCGCTCCGTGCGCCACGGCGACTTGGCGCGGGGCTCCGTTGGCTAGTCCGAGCTAGATTCCAGACCTAGGGAGGCACTCGCCAAACAAAGGGGCCATCGATGCCCATCCGGTCCGAAGATCGTGGCGCTGCGATGCTCCTCGTGCGCTCTGCCCGGAGCCGGTGACGTGACCGGGCTGTTGATAGCTGCGATCCTCGCCAATCTGGCGGACCTCGTGATGTTCCTGCGGGCGAGCCCGGCGACGGTGGCCGCAGAAGAGACGAGTCCGCTTCCGCATTTGCTCGGCCCGGTGCCCGGTGGCATCGCCGCGAAGCTCCTCCTCCTGGCAGCGATTGGGGTGGTCCTCGTCGCATTCCGCTGCCGGCCTCGTACCAAGGCTGCGCTGTTGGTGCTCTACACCGTCGCGGGGGTCGTGGGGGCAGCCTCCGGCGCAATGGTGGGCTGATCCCGGCCGCCGCCGGGCCGATCGCTCGCGGAACGAATCGACTGTTACAGCGTGTGATGCGGCGAGTACGATGGACCCCTCACCGACGCGTGACCACGTTGGGGGCTCCGGGCCGTCACATTCGCCCGGCAAGTCTTCCGCCGCCCGTCGGCCACCTGGGAGGAGTCAACGTGACGCCTGGTTACACGTTCATCGTCCAGAGAATGGGAGCCGAGGAAGGGCCGTTCTCGGTCGTCGACCTGCAGATGCAGGCTCGGGCCGGCTATTTGAAGCCGAATGCTATGGTTCGCCGGGCCGACGGTACCGGAAGCTGGTTCGGCGTCGGAGACATCCCGGGGGTTTTCTCGGACAAGGAGTGGCTGACCGCGCTCCTCATCTCCTTCTTCGTTGGTGTCCTGGGCATCGACCGGTTTTACCTGGGCTACACCGGCCTAGGGGTCCTGAAGCTCATCACCTTCGGCGGCTGCGGGATCTGGGCGCTCATCGACCTGATCCGCATTGCCACGGGCGACCTCAAAGATGCCAAGGGCCTGCCGCTCAAGCGGAACTGAGATTGCTTGAGGAAATGGGGTCGAGCCGCTCGCGGTCCGACCCCTTTCCCTACCGCCGCCTCGCCGGCGCCGCGATCCTGATTGCCTGGCTCGTTCCCGCCCGCCGTCTCGATCGTGGCCCCGTTCTATGCCCGTTCCGCCGGCTCACCGGTCTGCCGTGCCCGACGTGCGGGCTCTCCAGATCGTGGAGCGCCGTTCTGCACGGCCGACTCGGCGACAGCGTGGCGTTTCACCCGCTCGGGCTGCTCACAGTGGTAGGAGCCGCAGCCTTCGCCACGCGGATCGACGAGCGCGCTCCCGGGATGACGAGGCGGCTGCGGTCGCCGGCCGTGGCATGGTCGATCGCGGCCGGCTGGGTCGTTGTCTGGCTGTTTCGCCTCCGCGCCGCCCGGCAAGCGCGGTAGACCGCCGTGACCGCAACCTGGCAGGTGCGACCGGCCGTGTCCGGCGACGCTGAAAACATCCTCAATGTGTCTGACGAGGCCACCGTGTGGCTCCTCGAACACGGCATGTCAGAGCAGTGGGGAGCCGAGCCCCCGTCTTCGGAGCCGGTCTTTGTGGCCCGCGTCTCGTCCTGGATCCGCGACGGGGAAGCGATGGTCGCGATCGATTCGAACGGCGACGTGCACGGCTATGCGGTCACCGGCAGCTTCCCTCCGCCATACATGGACCCGATCGTCGCTAAGCGCGCGGTTGTGGACGCCTACTACGTGTACACGGTCGCAAGCCGTATGCGCCCCGAATCGAGAGGAGTCGGGCGCAGCCTGATCATCTGGGCGGTGGAAAGGGCTCGTGTCCTCGGCGTCACCTACCTCCGGCTCGACTGCTGGGCGGAGAATGCACTGCTTCGTGCCTACTACCAGAACCTGGGGTTCGAAGAGTGCGACACCTACGTCGACGAGGGGTGGCCCGGGGCAGTACTGCAATTGCGGGTCTGAGCCGCCGGACTCCGGCGCCGGAGAAGGGACCTTTAGCGACTGTTTCGCCGGCGCGCCCCGGGCATAGTGAATGGGTCTCGCGGTCCTTCGTCCAAGACCACTCCTCGAGACACCGGTGCCGCGCATGTACCGCGCCATCCACACCCACGCCCACCGGCTCCTCGGCCCGGCAGAAGTGTCTCGGCC
>CAZRUC010000161.1:0-5950 GCA_964603175.1 uncultured Anaerolineaceae bacterium | reverse complement strand
GGCCCGCCCAAAATGGCGGTTGCCCGGAGTGATCGGTTGCGCCTTTTCAAACGTATTCAGTCCAGTGAGCGTCGCAACCGATACGTGAGGTCGATGTGGCAACGCAACACAGGTCCCGCAGGGCGCGGGCGAGCCAAGTCCGCCAGGGTTACGAGGCGGAGGGAGTCGCGGCGCTCGCCGAGCGTGACGACGACTATTCGCCGCTCGCCCTCGTCGTGGACGACGAGCCGCTGATTCGCCAACTCGTTTCGACCGTGCTCCGCCGCAGGGGCTGGACCGTGATCGAGGATGCCGACGGCTCCGTGGCCCTCGCGGTCGTGGGCGAGGGTACCGTGGATCTGCTCGTGACCGACTACGAGATGCCGCTCATCTCGGGACTGCGCCTGGCCGAGCAGATGCGGGAGCTCGACGACGAGTTGCCGGTGCTGATGGTTTCGGGCCGCCCGGATGTCGCGCGCAAGATGCGAAACCTCAAGGGACCTCGGACTGCCTTCGTCAGCAAGCCGTTTCCGGTCGAAGAGCTGGTTGCCAGCATCGGCTCGATCGTAGACTGACCGCCGCGACGGGGCGCCATTCGCCGCCGTTCAGGGGAGTTTCAGGCAACTGGTCCATACATCGTGTTGCTGCGGCGCCTGATAGGGGAGCCCGGCGAGCGACGGAGGCGGGCACCTGATGAATCGCGCGACGATTGCGGCCGCGGGACTGCTGGCTGTGGGCATAGCTGCGCCCATGCTGGTGGTTGTGGCCCCGATGCTCGCCGCCGGCTCGTCCTCCAAGTACACGACCCAGGCCGCCGCCCTCGGAACAGTCACCGCGAGCGTCACCGCCACCGGCTCCGTTTCGGCAACGACTACATACGGCCTTCGCTTTGGCGCGAGCTCGGACATCGTCGCTTCGGCGCTGACGACGTCCGCGGTTTCGTCCAGCTCCGGCGGCACTACCAACATCGCGTGGTCCGTGCTCACGGTTACGGCCACGATCGGGCAGCAGGTCAAGAAGGGTGATGTCCTCGCGACGGCCGACGACAGCCTGGCCAAGCTCCAACTTTCGATCGCGCAGGCCAATCTCGCATCGGCACAGTCGAAGCTTGCGACCGACCAGGCCGGTCCCGACGCGACGACGAAGGCTTCGGCTCAGGACCAGATCAACCAGGCTCAGACTCAGGTGAACGACGGACTCGCCAACCAGAAGCTGACGACGCAGCAAAACGCACTGACCCTGAGCCAGGCTCAAGCGTCGGTCACCGCGGCTCAATCCAAGCTCGCCGCGGACACGAGCGCCACTGCCCCGCAATCGGTCATCGACGCCGATACAGCCGCGATCTCCACCGCGCAGAGTCAGCTCGCCTCGACACAGCTCAAGGTCAATCAGTCGAACCAGCAGACCGCCCAGCAGGTGGCTTCGGCCCGGCTCGCCCTGACTGCGGCTCAGCACTCCTACGCAGGGACGATCGTCCCGGTGCCCAGCGCGACGATTCTCGCCGATCAATCTCAGGTGGCCGCGGCCCAGGCCGCCGCCGACGCAGCGCAGGCCGCCGCGGCTATGTCGAGCCTCGTTGCCCCGGCCGACGGCACCGTCACATCCGTGAGCATCGTGGCAGGTGTGGTCGCTCCGAGCGGCGAGGCGATCGAAATCGATGCGGGTCCGATGGTCGCGACGGCCAGCTTCGCCGAGACCGACGTCGCGAATCTGAAGAAGAGCATGGCCGCGACTGCGACCGTTTCCGCCGTCAGCCAGACCTTGAGCGGCGTCGTGAGCCAGATCTCGCCGGTGGCAGCGACCACGTCGGGCGGTGGCAGCAGCGTCGCCACATACAAGGTCCTCGTGACGCTCACCGGCGCGCCCTCGACCGTGGTGTCCGGCATGGCCGTCACCCTGACAATCGTCACGGCTCAGGCGAGCAACGCGCTGTACATTCCGGCCGGTGCCCTGCAGGGATCGGCGACGACGGGCTATAGCGTCCAGGTCCTGACCAATGGAAGTCCGGTGGCCCGGGCGGTCCAGGTTGGCCTGGTGGCGTCGACGCAAGTCCAGATCACGAATGGCCTGAGCGAAGGCGATCTGGTCGTGATCGTCCGCACGAGCTCGAGCTCCAGCAACTCCACCTCGAGGTTCCGCGGTGGTGCCAACGGCGCGGGCGGGTTCGTCGTTCCCGTAGCGCCCTAGGCGACTGCCTCGTCGCGCGTCCCGCGGCGCCGACCCGTTACACTCCCGAGCGATGACCAGCCTGATCGACCGGCGAGAGCCCGGCCTCAAGAAGCGCTTCTCGTTCCGCACGTTCCTGGCCCTGGCCGCCGGAAAGAGCGCGGCCCGCGCCACTCGGCTGGCGGGGCGCGGCGGCGGCACTTCGATCACGGGCATGGTTGCCCGGCGCGTCGATCCGCACGTGCTGCAACGGCTCGCGGCCGATCGGGGCGTGCCGGTGGTAGCAATCACGGGTAGCAACGGCAAGACGACCACGGCCCGTTTCACCGCCGCGCTGCTCCGCGGCGAGGGCGTCACGGTCAGCCATAACTCGGCCGGCGCGAACCTGGTCCAGGGCGTGACGAGTCTCGCTGTCAGCTCCGCGGACTGGCGCGGGCATCTCCCCGAGGGCGTGCTCGTGGCCGAGGTCGACGAAGGCGCACTGCCCGTGGTGGCGCCGGAGCTCGCGCCGCGGGCGCTCCTCGTCACGGACCTCTTTCGCGATCAGCTCGATCGCTTCGGCGAGATCTACGCCGTGGCCGATGCGATCGAATCCGTGGCAGCCGCCCTCCCGGCCGAGTCGGCGCTGGTCGTAAACGCCGACGACCCGATGGTCGCCATGCTGGCGCGCAGCCGCCACGGCCGGCGCGTCACCTTCGGCTTCGAGCTGGAGCGGTCGACCGATCGGATCACCCGTGCGGCGGACACGATCCGCTGCCCGAAATGCCGCTCGGATCTCGAGTACCGCTACGTCTACCTCTCCCACATGGGCGACTACAGCTGCCCGAGTTGCGGCTTCCAGCGGCCCAGGCTGGACGTCGCGGTGACCGCGCTCGAAGTGGTCGGCCTCGATCGAACCCGCATGGAGATCGAGACCTCGAGCGGGACGCTCACGCTCGAAATCCCGCAGTCGGGGGTGCACATCGCCTACAACGCGGCCGCTGCGATCGCAATCCTGGTCGGGCTCGGGGTCCCGCTGGATCACGCGGCGGAATCGTTGGCCGGGGTGGGGCCGGCCTTCGGGCGGCTCGAGAAGATCGATGCGGACGGGCGAGACCTGCTGCTGGCATTCGCCAAGAACCCGACGTCGTACAACACGACTCTGCGCGCGCTGGCGACCGAGGAGGAGCCGCGCCAGCTGCTGATCGCCGCTTCAAACACCCTTGTCGACGGCGAAGACTTCGGCTGGCTGTGGGACGTGGACTTCGAGACGATGGCGCCAAAGGTCGAGCGAGCGGTCGTGTCGGGCACGCGCGCGGACGAGCTTGCGAACCGGCTCAAGTACGCGGGCGTTCCGGCGGATCGCCTGACGATCGTCGAGGACCGTCCGGCAGCGCTCGACGCGGCCCTCGAGGCGTTGCCGGCCGATCGCCGGCTGGTCGTTCTGACCGGCT
Source organism: uncultured Anaerolineaceae bacterium (assembly GCA_964603175.1). Taxonomy (GTDB): domain Bacteria; phylum Chloroflexota; class Limnocylindria; order Limnocylindrales; family CSP1-4; genus Fen-1039. Next base: position 2,372 of record CAZRUC010000161.1, on the reverse strand, counting down.
ACACGCCGCTCATCGAGCTGCGCAACGAGATGACGAAGCGCGGCTGGACCGGGAGATACTGGGCCGTATGACAGCATTGCCCGAATTCTCTGCGACTGCGACTGCGACTGCGACCCCCGAGGCCGCCGAGGCGAACCCGGCCCTCGTCGGCGAACACAGCCCCATCCGCATCGCTCACCTCTACCCGTCGCTGCTCAACGTCGCCGGCGACGGCGGCAACCTGATCGCGATCACCCGCCGTGCGGAGTGGCGGGGCATCGCGGTGGATGTCGAGGCCGTCGAGAAGGGCCAGACGCCGGACTTCCGCAAGTTCGACATCGTCCTGTTCCACGGCGGGCAGGACGTCGAAATGGCGGTCGTTGCCGAGGACTTCCAGAAGCAGGCCCCGTCGTTGCGCGAGGCCGTGGCCGAGGGAACCGTTGTCTTCGCCGTTTGCGCAGGGCTGCAGCTGCTCGGCCACCGCTACATCTCCAACGCCGGCGAGGTCATGGAGGGCGCGGGAATCCTGGACCTCGAGACGCGTGGTGGGCCGCAGCGGTTCATGCAGCACGCGGCCTGTGAAGTCACGCTCCACGGCGAGACCGAGACGGTGGTGGGGTTCGAGAACCATTCAGGCTTGACCGAGCTCGGGCCCGGCTGCGAGGCATTCGGGAACGTAGTGGCGGGGGCGGGCAACAACGGCGTCAACGGGCTGGAGGGTGCGCGCTCCGGTAACGTCTTCGCCACATACCTGCACGGGCCGTGCCTGCCCAAGAACCCATGGCTCACGGATCAGCTGATCCGGATCGCGTTGGGTCGCGCCGAGGGCGTGGCTCCGTCGCTGGTCAACCTGGCGCCGCTGGACGACGAGTTAGAGCGCCGTGCGCACGACGTGGCGCTGGCCAAGGCGATGGCCAACCGCGGCCGGCGCACGGCCCTCGAGCCGGCCCGCCTTGTGAGGGGTCAGAAGTAGATCAGACGGCCGGCTGGATCAGACCGATGATGTTGCCTTCGGTGTCCTTGAACCACGCTGCCAGACCGCCCGGCGTAGTCGCGATTCCACCCACGGTCTTGAAGTCGGGCATGTCGTACTCGTCGAATTTGATCCCGCGTGCCTTCAACTCCGCTACGGTCGCGGCCAGGTCGGGGATCTGGAAGCCGACGGCCGTGGCCTTGTTCGTGCCGGCGAACTCGGACGGGTAGACGAACAACGCCGAATCCTTGGCGCGGTACATGACCCCGGCGGGCGTCACCTGTTCCGGAACGAATCCGAGGGTCTCCTCGTAGAAGCGCCGCGCCCGCGTCATGTCCGCTGCGGCCAGGGTTGCGCTGACGACGAAATCGCTGAGCATGGGACCACTCCTCCACGAATGTGCTGGAGCCCATAAGGTGCTCCGATAGCCGTCAGGAAGCCAGAAGCTGTCTGGCGGTCGCAACGACGCACCCGGCAGCCGGGACGAGGTGGAGCTCAGGGCAGGTCCGGCCCCTTCGTGCGGGTAGGCCTCGGAGACGGCGCATCCGCCGCGCGCCGGACTTGTCCCGGCGCCAAGATTGAACGGTTGAGGGCTGCCCGCTCGTAGATCGGGTATCGCAGCCGTGAGGGAGCCTGGTGATCGAGTTGGCCGCAGTGCAGCCGCGCGACGACGACCGCGTCGCCGAGTTGTTGCTGGCCGGCGTACCCGAAGCGCACCGGCTGGCCAGCTCGATCCTGCGCGACTCGATCGCGGCTGAAGACGCGGTCCAGGACGCGCTCATCCGGGCCTGGAGTCGGCGGCGGACCATCCGTTTCGAGACCGGCGAGCCGCATCGATGGTTCATGCGCATCGTCGTGAACGTCTGCCGTGACGAGCTTCGCCGGCGCCGCCGCCGGCCCGTGGAGGCGGCCATCGCCTCGGAAGCCGACCCGCAGGCCGAGCCGCCCGCTAACTACGGCGACCTCGATCGGGCCATCGGCCGCCTCAAGGAAGACGAGCAGATCGTGCTGGGCCTTCGGTTCGGGCGCGATCTCACGGTTCCGCAGATCGCGGCCCAACTGAGCGTCCCGGAGGGCACGGTCAAGTCCCGGCTGCATTACGCCCTGGAGCACGTGCGAGCCGCCCTCGACGCCGAGCGTCGGGCGGAGGAGCAGGAACGATGAACAACCCCGATCTCGAAACCACGATCCGCTCTTACTACCGGACTTTCGAGCCCGACGACTCCCCCCGGCTGGCGCTCGCGTCGGCGCGGTTGCTGGAGGACGCGCGCCGACCGGAACCGAAACGGTTCGCCTGGACGGGCTTGCGGCTGGCCGTGACCGCAGTCGGCGCGGCGGTCCTCCTGGCTGTTCTGGTGGTTCCGCGACTCGGCCCGGCGGTCGGCCCCGCACCCGGCACCACCGCGCCAGGTCCGACGTT
>CAZRUC010000160.1:0-5957 GCA_964603175.1 uncultured Anaerolineaceae bacterium | reverse complement strand
GTCGCATCGTCCGCAGCGGCAACGCTCGAGTCTGGCGCGGCGGCAAGATCATCGCGACGGACAGGATCGAAGGGCTTCGCCGCCTGAAGGACGATGTTCGAGAAGTCGCGACGAACTTCGAATGCGGCATCAGCCTCGCGGGCACGAACGACCTCGTCGAGGGCGACATCATCGAGTGCTTCACTCAGCAGATGGTGAGTCGGTCGGCCGGTTGAATCTCTCGATGAGCCCGCGACGATGACTCAGCGAACCGACAAGATCGACGCGCTGCTGCGCCAGGAGATCAGCCAGGCCCTGGAGCGGGAAGTCGCCGACCCGCGCATAGGGTTCGTGACCGTCACCAAGGTGGAGACGACGCCGGATCTCGCCCATGCCCGCGTGTGGGTGAGTGTCATCGGCACCGAGGAAGAGCGAAAGGCAACCCTCGTCGCGCTGCGCCGGGCCATGCCCTTCATTCGCCACGGCCTCGGTGGCAAGATTCGGATCCGCCGCATCCCCGCGCTCGAGGTTCGCCTCGACGACTCTGTGACGCGTGGATCGCGGATCCTCCAGATCATCAATGAGCTGGAGGCCGGTCACCTCCCCGAAGGCGAAATCCCGGTCGGAGAGTCGCTGCCAACTCCGGTGCCCCGACTGCCCCACGCAGGCGACTCGGAATCACCGGAAGGGGCTCTCGGCGGTGCGGCTGCCGATGCCCTCGCCGCCGGACTGGCGGCCGCCGCCGCGAAACAACGACGCCGGACCCGATTCGAGCCCAGGCCGCGGCGGGGTTCCATCGAACAGGCCGAGCCGACCGAACGGCCGGATCGGAAGGGCGAACCCGATTGGTTAGGCCAACCGCAGTCGACCACGCAATCCAACAAACCAACCAAGAAGCGAAAGCCCCGATGAGCGAGAGCCCACGGGTGGATCTCTCGGCCTACGCGGCCGCCGTCCCCGATGAAGTCGTGGATCGCCTGCGATCGGCGAAGCGCGTCCTGACGATCTGCCACGAAAATCCCGAGGCGGATGCCCTTGGATCGGCCCTGGCCGTGGCCATGCTCGTGGAAGCCCATGGTGGGGTCGCCACGCCTGTGTGCGCGGACCCGATGCCGCCGATGTACAAATTCCTGGCGGGCATGGAGCGGTTCCGCCGCGAGCCGGACCCCGCGCTGGACTACGACCTGATCGTGGTCGGGGACTGCGGCGAGCTCGAGCGGATCGGCCCCGTCCTGGAGACGCACCGGGCGCTCTTCGAGCGCGTCCCGATCCTCGACATCGACCACCACATCTCCAACCCACGCTTCGGCGAGATCGATTGGGTCGATCCGAAGAGCTCCGCCACGTGTGAAATGGTGACGCTCCTGGCGTTGCGCCTGGGCGTGCCGCTGACGGCCGGTAACGGGATTATGGCCACCGCCCTCGCCGCCGGCGTGGTGATGGACACCGGCAACTTCCAGCATTCCAACACCACTCCCCGGACGCTGGTCGTCGCGGCGGCGCTGCGTGAAGCGGGCGCGCCTCTGAGCGAGCTGGCGCGGCGGTTGTATCGGAGTAAACCGAATAACCAGCTGGTCCTCTTCGGCCGCGTTCTCTCTCGAATGGAATCCGACATGGATGGCCGGCTGGTCTGGTCGACCCTCGAACTGGCCGATCTGGCGGCCGTCGGCGCCGGCCCGGAGCAATCCGAAGGCCTCGTCGACATGCTGGCCCAGTCGGAGACGGCCGAGGCGGCGATCCTTTTCAAGGAGGCGGACGGCGAGATGCGGGTGAGCGTTCGAACGCGCGAGGGTGGCGTAGATGCCACCCAGCTGACGGGCATGTTCGGCGGGGGCGGGCACGCGCGCGCGGCCGGCGCCACGCTCAAGCTGCCCGCCGACGAAGCTCGCCGTAGTGTGCTCGCGGCGGCAGCAACACTCGTTGCAGCGGTCGAGCGCTAGCAGATGGCGGGTTCCGAGCGCGGCATGGACGGGGTCCTGATCCTCAGTAAACCGTCGGGTCCTACATCCCACGACGTGGTGGGGCTGGTTCGGCGACTGTCGGGAACGAAGCGCGTGGGCCACGGCGGAACGCTGGATCCGTTCGCGGCCGGCGTACTGCCGATCTTCCTGGGTCTCGCGACTCGGCTGGTCGAGTACCACATGGGTGACGACAAGGCGTATCGGGCCACCGTGTGCTTCGGCGCTTCGTCCGCCACCGACGATCGTGACGGCGAGCTGGTCCGTGGCGAGGGGCCGGCGCCCACACGCGAAGCTGTCACGGCCGCCCTCGAAGGGTTTCGCGGGCAGATCGAGCAGCGGCCGCCGGCTTTCAGCGCCCTCAAAGTCGCGGGCCGGAGAGCGTATGAGCTGGCACGCCAGGGCATAACACCGGAACTCGCGCCTCGGACGGTGACGATCCATCGGATCGAGCTGGTTGAGTGGGATGACTCAGACCCCGAGAGCCCGACCGCCGTGCTCGACGTGGAGTGCGGCGCCGGCACGTACATCCGCGCCATCGCCCGCGACCTCGGGGAGCGGCTCGGTTGTGGCGCGTATCTGGGCGCCTTGACGCGGACCTCCAGCGGGCCGTTCCGGCTCGAGGCGGCGCACGATCTAGACGAGTTGCGCGAGGCGGCGCTCGCCGGCCCGGAGAGTCTGGCGGGTTTGCTCCTGCCTATCGACGCGGGCCTCGACGGCATGGCATCTACCCAGCTCACGGACGCGGAAGTTGCGGCTGTGTCGCGTGGCCAGCAGATCAAGCCGGTGAACCGGCCCAGAGTCGAGGCGGACAAGCCACTCCGGCTGGTCGACGAGCGCGGAGCGCTGGTTGGGGTCGGCTCGGTGAAGGCAGGCCGAATCGTCCCGGAGAAGATCTTCGTGGCGCCGCCCGTCTCGGCCACGGACGAGGTCGCGAGCGCGGCCGAGGGTTCGGCAAGAGCGGCCGACGTCGCCGCACAGACCAAGGCTGCCAAGGCGGCCGTTCTGCCCGAAACGCGCGAGCCGCGGCTTCGAAGCGTCACGCTTGCCGCCCCGGCTGTCGTCGTTGCCGGAATCGACGAATTGCCGTCGGAGCTCGGCCGCCTGTACGTCGCGGTCGGCGTGTTCGACGGCCTCCATCGCGGCCACCTGTACTTACTCAGGGAGCTGCGCCGGGCGGCACAGCGGGCAGGAGCCAAAGCTGCCGTCATCACATTCGACGCCCATCCGGAGGAAGTCGTCCTCGGACTCGCCCCGCCGCTCCTGTGCGATCCCGACGAGCGGCTCGTACGGCTGGCCGCGGCCGGAGCCGAGGTAACCGTCGTCCAGCACTTCGACCACGCGCTGCGGATGACCAGCTACGAGGAATTCGTGGCTCGGATCCGCAGTCGAGTCGAGTTGGCCGGCTTCGTCATGACGCCCGACGCCGCCTTCGGCCACGACCGGGAAGGAACGCCCACCACGCTAGCCGCCCTGGGTTTGCGGGAGGGTTTCGTGGTCTCGGTCGTGCCCTCGCTCCTCGTCGACGGGGAGCAGGTACGCAGCTCCGAGATACGGCGTCGAGTCGCCGACGGGGACCTGATCGGTACGAGGCACCTGCTGGGAAGGCCGCTGTCCGTCACGGGGCGCCTGACGGCCGCCGAAACCGAAGGCGGCCCGCGCCGGCTTGAGTTCGACGTGCCGGTAACGCTGCCGCCGTCCGGCCGCTATTCGGTGCTCGCCGGGCCTGCGTGGGACCATTCGCTGCCTCCGGAGCCGGCGCGCCGAGCGACTCTGGCGACGATCGAGGAGGGGAGAGTCCTGCTCGAGCCTGCACCAGGCGTGCCGGTTTCCGAAGCGCGGATCAGGGTCGTCTTCCTCGCCCGGGCATAGACGCTGCTACCGGTCCACCACCGGCCCGGCAGCGGATGACGCGGCGTCCCGCTCCCTCTGGTTCTCGCGGTGGACCGGCGCGCGTAGCCCCGGAAATCGGACCGAGAGCGCAAGTGCGGCGGCTGCCACGGCAATCGACACCCACCAACCGAGCAGGGTGTAGCGCGCAATCACGATGGCGAGCGTGATCGCGAGATCGCGCCGCAGCAGCAGGAGCGTCGGCAGCAGGAAGAGCATCCCGTAGCCATGGACGCTCGGCGCCGCTACCAGCAGCGCAATCCCCACCCATGCGCCGGCGTCGCGGCCGCGCACGAAGAACATCGCCGCCACCGCAGCCACCGCCGCGGCCGTCGCCACAGGTCGTCCGACGAGGAACGCAAGCGGGCCCCCGGCCGGTGCCCAATTCGTGTCGGCGGCACGGGCCAGCTGATCCAGCCAATCTCGATACAGCCCGATTCCCGTGAACGGCAGCATGGCCACTACCACGGCCGCCAGCGCAACCGCACCGATGATCGCCGCGCGCGGCCGCGGTCGAAGCATCCAGGCCAGCGGCAGCAACTGCGTGTATTTGAACGCGCCCACTCCGGCGGCGAGCATGCCGTCCAGGACGTCGCGATTGATGACGCGCGGGCGGCCTCGCGCGGGGGTCCCGCGGCCCGTGCCGGGCTCTTCGGGCAATCTCGGTAATAGCTCCCAGCTTCGCCCCGGGACGAAGAAGATCGCTACGAATGCCGCGAGCTGGATCACCTGAACATTGCCGGTGATGAGCCCTTCCATGAACGGGGGCCACAGCAGCAGCAGCGGGACGGCCGGCCAGGGCACAGCCAGCCGCCGGCAGGTCCAGATCGCGACCGCCGCCTCCAGGATCAGCCACGGAGCCATCACGACGGCGCGCGGCAGGCCGGCGATCGGCGCGAGCACAGGCAGCAGCCACGGCGGATAGAGAAACGGCAGGTCCGGGCCCGAGGTGAGCGTGAAGCTCGAGGCCACATATGGCTGGCCGCCCGCGGACCATCGGCTTGCCGCTCGCAGTGGTATCTCGAGATCGACCCCCAGCGACCATGCCAGGAATGACGGCAACGATATGACGATGATGACGACGAGGAACGCCGCCAGGCCCAAGGTGAGCTGCCGGTTGGCCGGGTTCGACTGCGTAAAGACGGACCGAACGACCGCAGCCGCAGAGCCTGGACGAGCCTCCGTCGATGCCATAGACCCTTCGCTACCTCATGCGCGGCGCTGCCGGCCCCTCAGCGCCGGGCGCCGGGAGTAATTGTGACCGCAGAGGCGCCCCCAGGCAGGCTGCCGGCGTTGCTAGCGCGGCCTCGCGAAGCCTGCTACCATCCGCCAGGCATTAGAGAAGTTGGAATAACCACGTAGCAATTCGGAGGATCGTGTGCCGCTGGCGCGGGAGACGAAGGAACAAGTGATCTTGGAGTACGCCGTCCACGATGGCGACACCGGCTCTGCGGAAGTGCAGATCGCACTACTGACCGAGCGGATCAAAGGCCTGACGGAGCATCTGCGGAGCTTCCCGAAGGACAATCATTCCCGTCGCGGCCTCCTCAAGCTCGTCGGACAGCGTAGGCGCCTTCTTGCATATCTGATCAAGAAGGACAACGCCCGCTACCGCGCCGTCATCGCACGGCTCGGTCTTCGCCGCTAGCGCTGCGGCCCTGAGGCCGGGGCAGATAGTCCCGGCTCACTGCACCATTCGCGCATTCGGCTCGTCCCTCACGAGCACCGGGAAGCACAGATCCTCCGGCATAGGAGGATTACACCCCGTGTCTCATAGAATCGAGACGCAATTCGCCGGTCGCACCCTGATCATCGAGACCGGCAAGATTGCCTTGCTGGCCGGCGGCGCGGTCACCGTACAGTTCGGCGACACGATGCTGTTGGGAACGGCCAACCGGTCCGACCCACGCCCCGGCCTGGATTTCTTCCCGCTCACAGTTGAGTTCGAAGAGCGTATGTACGCCGCGGGCAAGATCCCGGGCGGCTTCATCAAGCGCGAGTCGCGTCCGTCCGAGCAGGCCATCCTGGCTTGTCGGCTGACCGACCGACCGATCCGGCCCCTCTTCCCCGAGGGCTACAAGGACGACATCCAGATCGTTCTCACGGTCCTCTCGACGGACCAGGAGAACC
>CAZRUC010000159.1:0-5965 GCA_964603175.1 uncultured Anaerolineaceae bacterium | reverse complement strand
GAGAGAGTTCGTTGCCGATCAAGGTGAAGTCGGTGGCGATGCCCCCGATCGACAGCGTGCCGGCCTCGTCGCCGGCTTCCACGGTTGCGTCGAGGCTGCTGAAGAGCGTGTATCCCTGATTCGCGGCGGCCACGTGCGCACTCACCGTCGCCCTGGTGTTTACGTAGATGTGCGCGCTGAACTTCGGATCTTGGAACTCCGCCAGGGCCCGGGTGATGGATGGCGGCAGCGAGGGCGACGGCGTCGGGGCCTGCGTGCGGGCCACCACGGCCTGCCGCGTTGGGGCGGGCGAGGAGCCGAAGGCGCCGCTCAGAAATAGGGCACCGAAGACGAGCGCGACGACGACGAACGCGACGCCCGCTCCCACGAGCAAGCTGGGGCCCGATCTCGGGGCCGGCCCGTGGACCGGCGTGGTCGGCGCTTCAAATGGAGAAGCGACGTACTTGTCCACGAAGAAACCCTCGGCCGGAGCCGGCGCTGCGGCAATCGGCTCGTATTTCGTGCCGCAACGCGGGCAGAAGTCCTCGCTCGCGTCGAACACGTCATGGCAACGGCGGCAGCGGACCATTTTCTCTGTCATCTGCCGCGCTCCTGCGTGTCGTCCCGGTTCAATTTCACGTTCCGGGGTTCGCGTCGCCTCGGGTCTGGTTGGGCGCCACGCCGACGAAGCGCAGGCCCAGCTCAGCGTACTGCTCCGCGTCGGGCGGCGAAGGGGCTTCGAGCATCAAATCGGTCCCGGACTGGGTCTTGGGAAATGCCATGACCTCGCGGATGTTGGTCTGACGGGCCAGAAGAGCCGCCCAGCGATCGATGCCGACCGCGATACCACCATGCGGGGGCGCTCCGAAGTCGAAGGCCTCGAGGATGCCACCAAAACGTTCGTGCATCTGCTCGAGCGAGTAGCCCTGTAGAGCGAAACTGCGCTCCAGCAGTTCGCGGCGATGGATCCGGACCGAGCCGCCACCGAGCTCCCAACCGTTGAGAGCCACGTCGTACTGCATGGCGCGCGCCTTGCCGGCCGGGTCCTGGTGCGAGGGTTTGTAGGGGTCACCCGACGCGGTGGCCAGCAGCTCCTCATCCTCGGGCATCACGCCGCTGAACGGGTTGTGGGTCGCGTGCCAGCGGCTGCCCTCGGTGTCCCACTGGTACATGGGGAAGTGGTAGACCCAGCAGTAAGCCAGCACGTCCGGGTCGGCGAGGTTCAGCCGCAGGCCGAGCTCCTGGCGCAGACGGCCCAGGACATCGGCCACCAGCTCGGGGTCGGCGTCGGCGACGATCAGGACGAGGTCTCCGGGGTTTGCGTGGGCGGCCGCGGCAATAGCGGCGATCCGTTCGTCGCCGAGGAACTTGGCTATCGGCGAGTGGGCGGTGCCGTCGGCGGATACGGAGACGTGAGCCAGGCCCTTTGCCCCGAACCGGCGGGCGATGCCCACCAGCTCGTCGATCTGGGATCGGCTGGCGTCAGCCATGCCCAGAGCCGAGATCGCCTTGACGCGGCCGGCGGCGGCGAGTGCTTCGTCGAAGACGCGGAAGCCGCTGCTCCCCTCCCCGAGCGCCGGCGCGAGATCCGCCAGCTCCATGCCGAAGCGCAGGTCGGGCTTGTCCGAGCCGAAGCGCTCGATCGCTTCCTCGTACGTGAAGCGTGGGAACGGGATCTGCTGGATCGGCCGTTCGGGGGTCGTGGCGCGGCTGACCTCGACGATCATCGCCTCGACGAACTCCATGACGCGCTCTTCGGTCACGAAGCTCATCTCCAGGTCGAGCTGGGTGAACTCGGGCTGGCGGTCGCCACGCAGGTCTTCGTCGCGGAAGCAGCGAGCGATCTGGAAGTAGCGGTCCATGCCCGCGACCATGAGCAGCTGCTTGAGCTGCTGGGGGCTCTGCGGCAAGGCGTAGACGGTGCCCGGCTGGAGGCGGCTGGGCACGATGAAGTCGCGGGCGCCTTCGGGCGTGGACTTGAGCAGGATCGGCGTCTCGATCTCGACAAACCCGGCCTTGTGGTGGGCCTCGCGTATCGCGCGGACCAGCTCGGAGCGGAGCAGAAGCCGCTCGAGCAGGGGCCGCCTGCGGATGTCGAGGTACCGGTAGCGCAGCCGGACGGTCTCCTCGATCGGCGCGTCGGGCTCGTTGATGTAGAACGGCGGCGTGAGCGCCTCGCTCAGGATTTCGACCTTGCGCCCTCGAACCTCGATTTCGCCGGTCTCGAGCCTGGCGTTCTCGGTACCGGGGAGTCGGCGGGCGACTTCGCCTTCGATCTGGAGGACGAATTCCGGGCGGGCTTTGCTCGCGGCCTCGTGAGCCGTGGGCGACTCCTGCGCGTCGACGACGACCTGGGTTATGCCGTAGCGGTCGCGCAGATCCAGGAAGATGAGCTGGCCGTGGTCGCGGCGGCGATGCACCCAGCCGGCCAGATGCACGGTTCTGCCGGCGTCGTCGGCGCGCAGCTCGCCGCACGTGGCGTCGCGGTACGGCGTAGCCAGGCCATAGGCATCTGGGCGGGCGGTGTGGGCGTCAGTCATGCCGCGAATGCTACCGGAAGCCCGGACGGCGCGGCGAGACAAGCACGGGAGACCCGGGCGGCGCCCTCACATCGGGTCGCCGATCTCGACGATGTGGCCGTCCGGATCGTGGAACCGAAAGACCCGCTGGCCCCAGTCCTGGGTCTCGATCTGATGGATCACCTCGGCGCCGGAACTCGCCACTGCGAGGTAGGCCGCCTCGAGGTCGTCCGTTTCGAAGTAGATGTCGAGGTTGTTCTTGCCCTGCGGCTCCCGCGCGAAGGCGCCGGGCGTCTTGTAGGTCTTCTCGAGCAGGTTCGGCGCGTCATGGATCGCGAAGCCGTGCTCAAACATCACGATGGTGCCGTGATCCTGCGCGACCTCCAGCCCCAATACGTCGCGGTAGAACGCGGTCGAGTGCGCGATGTCGCTCACGAAAACGATGGTCGAGACGTGGCGGATCTTCATCGGCGCGAATCGTAGCGGATGGGTGCTCGGCTCAAGACGCCAAGGAGCTCGATGCGATGGCCGGACTCGGGCATCCGCCGGGGTCCCCTACGCCCGGGGCCCAGCGGAAGCTGGCCACGAGCGCTTCGGCGCTGGCGAGTTCTGCCGGGTTCTCCGTGTGCACCTCGATGAAGACGTTGTTCGGCCAGCCGAACTCGGCTCCCGCACGCCGGATCTCCCAGGTCGTCGTGGACGCCGTCGTGCTGGCGAGAACCGAATTCGGACCGACGGTCCCGTTTGGCGTGGGCCTCGCACCACAGAAGGGCGCCGGGCCGCCCGTCCGACGGTAGATCTTGACCACTATGCGCCAGCCCGACAGATCGACCTTGTCGCCGGTGCAGCCGCCGCCGCCGGAATTGGAATAGCACCCGGTCTGCCAGCCGCCCGTGCCAAGCACGATGTCCACCGTGCTCGCAATGCCCTCGTAGTACAAACTCGAGAGCGTCCGCCATGTCGTGGGGTAGTCGAACGAGAACGTCCCGTCGTCGAAGTGGCCGGGGATCGACGTGGATGTGGCCAGAGGCGCCGTCGCCGTCCTCGGCCAGGTCGCGAACGCGACGACGCTCACCATCACCAGCGCGAGGGCAGCCGCCGCAGCCAGAGGCAGCCTGATCCACCTCGATCGACGCTGCGGCCTTCTCGCCACCCAGACCGAGGTGGCGACATGAACGGGCCATTCCTCGCTCGTCTCGGCGAGTGCGCGGCGCAGAGCGGCCGCCGCACGCTCCTCCTGCGCCGTCCAGATCGGATCGTCGTCACCGGACATCTTCATCTCCCAGGGCCGACGCCAGACGGCCGAGCGCCCGATGCAGCCGCGACTTTGCCGTGCCCAGCGGGATGTCGAGTGCTGCGGCCACGTCGGCCACCGCCAGATCGGCGCCGAAGCGCAGGCCAAGCAGGACCCGATCCTCGGTCGAGAGTTGTCGCAGCGCCGACGTCACTGCCACGCGGTCAGTCCAGCCGGAGCTCGGGTCGCGCGCCGGCTCGCTGCCCATGGAGTCCAGGTCGATCTCGTGCAGGCGCATTCGGCTTTGCCGGCCGGCGCGATCGATCGCCTGGCGGACCGCGATGCGCCGAAACCACGCCGGCCAGCTGTCGGCATCCCGCAGGCCGTCGAGTTGGCGCCAGGCTCGAACCGTAGCATCCTGGATCACCTCCTGGGCATCTTCGGGCGAGCGGACCACCGCCAGGACGGCGCGGTAGATGCGGGGAGCCTCGGCCTCGATCAGCCGGGCGAAGGCGACCTCGTCGCCCAGCCGGGCTGCGAGCACCAGCTCCCGCTCCACCGCTCCCTCCATTCTCCTGTCAACACCTATGACCGGACGGCGGCGCGATTCGTTCCCTTAGCCGTGGTGGTGGCTCTTCGCCGCGCGGGCCAGGTCCTTGGCGAGTGCATCGAGCGGGACGAGATGCTGCGTCCCGGCTTCGAGGTCCTTGAGCTGGACGTGGCCGTCGGCAAGTTCGTCGCCGACGATCACCGCGAAGTGGGCGTGGTCGCGAGATGCGCTTTCGAGCTGGCGGCCGAGCTTCCTTGGGGAGAGCTCCGCTCGAACCGAGAGGCCCTCGGCGCGGAGCATGCTCGCGATCCGGAGGCGTCCCACCGTGTCGGCCGGATCCGCGCCCACGATCACGGCGAGAGGGGGGATCTCGCGGGCCGTAGCGACGCCGGTCTCGTCGAGCGCGAGCAGCACGCGGTCCAGGCCCAGGCCGAAGCCGATCCCCGGCGTCGGCCGGCCGCCCAGCAACTCGACCAGACCGTCGTATCGGCCGCCGCCGCCGAGCGCCTGCTGCTGGCCCTCTGCCCCTTGCCGGTAATACTCGAACGCGGTGCGGGAGTAGTAGTCGAGCCCGCGGACGAGTGTCGGCTCGATCCGGTATGGCACGCCCAGCGCGTCGAGGTGCGCACGGACCGCGGCGAAATGGGCGGCGCAGGCTTCGCACAGGCAATCGCCCATCTTGGGTGCCGCGGCGATCAGGGCCGCCATCGCCGGATCCTTCGAATCGAGCAGGCGCAGGGGGTTCGTCTCGAGCCGTCGCAGTTCGAGCGCGGGAAGCTCGGCCTCGTGGCCCCGGAAGTAGCTCGTCAGGAGTTGTAAGTATTCCGGCCGGCAGGCGCCGTCGCCGATCGAGTTCAGCAGAACCTGCACGTCCTTCAGGCCGGACTCGGCGTAGAAGCGGTAGCCGAGCTCGACCATTTCCGCGTCCACTGCGGGCCCTGGGTCGCCGATGGCTTCGCAATCCCACTGCCAGAACTGGCGGTAGCGGCCGGCCTGGGGGCGGTCGTAGCGGAACATCGGGCCGGTCATCGCGAGCTTGACGGGGGGCGGCCAAGTCTGCATGCCGTGCTGGACGTAGGCGCGCACGATGCCGGCCGTGGCTTCGGGCCGCAGCGCCCACGACTCGGACTCTTCGGTCCGGGGAGCCAGGCGGAACAGCTCCTTCTCGACGACGTCCGTGACCTCGCCGATGCCGCGCTCGAACACCGCCGTCTGCTCGAACATCGGGATCTCGATCTCGCGGTAGCCGTAGCGGGCGGCCAGCGAGCGGGCGATCCCCTCGAGGCGGCTCAGGCTGGGACGAGCGTCGGGCAGCAGGTCGCGGGTGCCCCGGGGGGCTCGAAATGGCGGCATGGGTGCAAGTCTAGCGATTGGGGCATGGGGCGGACGCGCCGGCCGCACCATGGCCGCATCAGACGTCGATTCTGTCCGGATGCGTGTACACGTCTACCCAAATTGCCCGCATTGACAGGTCGCTGCCCATCAGCTGGGCAAAAGCGACGCTCGACCTGAGGCGGGCACGAATGGGCGTCGTTTCTGCCCGGATCCAGCTACAACTCCGCCACTGGCGACTCCCTGATCGGCCTGCCGTCTCCGCTTGCGTCAGGCATGCCTCTCGATACGGGTAGGATCGACGGGTCTGGACGGACTGACGCCTGCTCGGGTTCGTATTGCCCACAACCT
>CAZRUC010000158.1:0-5967 GCA_964603175.1 uncultured Anaerolineaceae bacterium | reverse complement strand
TCGCGATAGAAGGCGTGGAACGCGGTCGCCAGCTCGGTGGCGTAGGCCGTGATCCCCTGGGCCTCCTCGAGCGCGGCGGCATCCTCGACGACCTCCGGCAGCCGGACGACGTGGCGGGCCAGGAGGCCTTCCGCCGTGCCGACGATCGCGGCCCCGACCGAGCCAGCCGGCGCGAGCCCGGCCTCGGCGGCCCGACGCAGGATCGAGGCGATCCGGGCGTGGGCGTATTGGACGTAGTAGACCGGGTTCTCGTTCGACTGCTTCTTGGCCAGCTCGATGTCGAAGTCGATGCCGCTCGATGCCGCGCGTGAGGCGAAGAACCAGCGGGCCGCGTCGACGCCGATCTCGGCCAGCAGCTCGTCGAGGGTGATGAATTCGCCCGTCCGCTTGGACATCGGCACTTCCTTGCCGTCGCGGACGAAGCGCACCCACGCCGTCAGGATCATTTGGACGCGCGACCGGTCGAACCCGAGCGATTCGGCGGCCGCCTGGACGCGCGCCACGTAGCCGTGGTGGTCCTCGCCCCAGATGAAGACGATGCGGTTGTAGCCGCGGCTCAGCTTCTCGACGAGGTAGCCGATGTCGGCCGCGAAGTAGGTGGGCGCGCCGCCGTTGGAGCGCAGGATGACCCGATCCTTGTCGTCGCCGTACTTGGTCGAGCGGAAGACGACCGCGCCGTCCTCCTCGTAGACGTCGCCGGCTTCGCGCAGCCGATCGACGGCGCGAGCGACCCAACCGTCGTTGTGGAGGGTGCTCTCCGAGCGCCAGACGTCGAAATGGCAACCCAGGCGGTCGAGGCTGGCTTCGATGCCCGCTCGAACGTTCTCCGAAGCCCATCGTCCGATCGCCCAGGCTGGATCTTCGCCGGTTCGCTTTGCTGCCTCGAGGATCGAGTCCGGCACCTCGCGGGCCATCTCGTAGACGTAGTCGCCGTGGTAGCCGTCCTCGGGGATCTCGCAGTTCTCGCGGATCGCGACCAACGACGCGCCCAGGTTCTTCACCTGGCTGCCGAAGTCGTTGAAGTAGTACTCGCGCGCGACCTCGTGGCCGGCGGCGGCGAGGACGCGGCACAGCAGGTCGCCGGTAAAAGCGCCGCGGGCATTGCCGATGTGGAGCGGCCCCGTGGGGTTGGCCGAGACGAACTCGACGTTGACGCGCTCGGGGTGCTCGGCAGCGACCTGGCCCCAGGCGTCGGGCGCCGCAAGTGCGCGCCCGATCGTGGCGGCGAGCGCGGCGTCGGCGAGGCGGACGTTCAGGAACCCGGGCGGTACGACTTCGACCGCGGCAATCGCCGAGGCCGGGTCCGTCGCAGTGGTCGCGATAGTCATGGCGATCGCCTGGGCGATCTGGAGCGGCCCTCGGTGGAGCGGCTTGGCCAGCTTCAGGGCGACGGTGCTCGCGAAGTCGCCGCGTGCCGCGTCGGCGGGCCGCTCGACGTCCACGGGGATTGCCGTGTCGTCGGGGAGCGCCGGCAGAGCGCCCGATTCCTCAGCTTTGCGCCACGCGGCTTCGATGGCGTGGCGAACCTGGGTGCGCAGGCTGTCCGTGGTATTGGGGGTCATGGCCGAATGGTAGCGAGAGCGGCGCAGTCACGTGGCGCGGGTTGTTTCCGCGGCCCGCGCCCCGCGAGTCTATTGGCCGTGCGATAGGCTTGTCGCAGAGTCCGGTCGACTCTCGGGCCGGAGAGGGAGGCTTGTCATGGCGGACGCGAAGCAGGGCAAAGCCGCCGGGTCCAGCGTCGGGGCCCGCCGCGTGATCGTCACCGGCGACGTCACCATGGACTGGCAGCTGGCACGGACTCGGAAGCTCGTGGATTCCGGCGTCGCGTGGAACGCGGCCGATCGGACCGAGATGTACGGCGGGTTGGGCGGGGCCACTCTCATGGCGGCCCTGATGACCGAGGTGGCGGCAACACTCGCCGCCGGAGGGCCGCCGGTCGAGGTCTCGGGGCCCGCGGCGTCTCCGGAGCCCATCGGACCGGCCGATGCCCGCTATCACCACTCTTACGCGGTCTGGTCGAAATTCCCGCGTCGCAAAGGCGATCGCGATCGCAGCATCTGGCGTGTCGAGGAATTCCTGGGGTTCGATCGAGCGCGAACACCTATGGCCGCCGTGGCCGACGCAGCGGCAAACGCGGATCTCGTGATCGTCGACGACGCCGATCTCGGGTTCCGGAATGAGCCGCACAGCTGGCCGGCCGTCCTGGATCTGGCCGCGGACGGCTCGGCCGTCCCCGCGGCCACGCCGGGCCCCTGGGTGGTGCTCAAGATGGCCTGCCCCGTCGCGTCGGGCGAGTTGTGGCGTCGTCTGCTGCGCCGGCATGCCGGTCGCCTTGTCGTCGTTATGACGCTCAACGACCTGCGCCTCAGCGACGTGAAGATCAGCCGCGAGCTGTCCTGGGAGCGGATCGCGGGCGACCTGGCGCGAGAGCTCGTGCGTCACCCGGCGGTCAACGGGTTGGTCCACTGCGCCCATGTAGTGGTTTCTCTCGGCACCGGCGGAGCCGTGCTGCTATCGAGGCGCGAACCGCTCGAGGGCCGGCTAGATCGAATGGGGCAGCCCGACTGCCACGTCTTCTTCGACCCCGAATCGATCGAGAACAGCTGGGCCGAACAGTACCCGGGCTCGATGATCGGCTACACCTCGTGCCTGGTCGGGGGGATTGCCCGCGAGCTGCTGCTGAACCCGGACGAGCCGAACGTTCATCGCGGTGTCAGAAGCGGACTGGCCGCGTCCCGGGCCCTGCACCTCCAGGGATACGGTGCGGCGGACTGCGAGCCGGGTCGTGCCGGCCTGGCCTTCCCCGCTTGCGACATCGCGAAAGAGTTGGCCAAGGAACCCCGCGACTTTGCCGTCGCCCGGATCGAGCAGCCGGTCTCCGACTCGTGGTCGATCCTCGAGGGTCGCTATCCGGAAGGCCTCGAGCCGGTTGCACAGGCGATCGCCCTCGAAGGCGTCGAGGTCGCGCTCAAGGACGTTCCGCTCGGGAGCTTCGGCAAGTTCATGACCGTCGATCGCGGTGAGATCGAAGGGTTCCGGAGCATCCGAACGCTGATGCGCGAGTACGACTCCCAGGCCGCCCCACGGCCGCTGAACATCGCCGTTTTCGGGCCTCCCGGTGCAGGCAAATCGTTCGGCGTCAAGGCGGTCGTGAAGTCGGCCCTCGACGCCGACCGTATCGAGGATCTGACCTTCAACCTCTCGCAAATGCGCGATCCCGCGGAACTCGCCGACGCGCTGCACCAGGTCCGCGATGCCGGCTTACGCGGCAAGCTGCCGTTCGTGCTGTGGGACGAGTTCGACTCGGACCTGGCCGGCAGCGCCTTCGGTTGGCTGCGCCACTTCCTCGCGCCGATGCAGGACGGCGCCTTCCAGCAGGGCCAGATCCTGCATCCGATCGGCAAGGCCATCTTCGTATTCGCCGGCGGCACGAGCGTCCGACTTTCCGATTTCGCGGCCAACAAGAGCACGGAGTTCCGCCTCGCCAAGGGGCCCGACTTCGCGAGCCGGCTCAAGGGCCATGTCGATATCGTCGGCCCGGACCCGCGCGGCGGCGATCCCGAAGCCGATCCCTACTACCGGATCCGCCGGGCGATCCTGCTGCGCTCGATGCTGTTGCGGGATCGGCCAGGTCTGTTCGAGCGTGAGGGCAAGATTGCCCGGCTCGCGATCGATTCGGGCGTCCTGCGCGCCTTCCTCGAAGTCCGCTCTTATCGTCATGGCGCACGGTCGCTGGAGACGATCGTGGCCATGAGCACGCTCCACGGCAAGAGCCGCTACGAACGCTCGGCGCTGCCGGCCGCGGACCAACTCGACGCTCACGTCGACGCGCAGGAGTTCCTCGCCATTCTGGAGCGGTACGTTCCGGAGGGAGAGTTGCTGGAGCGGCTCGCCGAGGCCGTCCACCTCGAATACTGCGAGGAGATGCTGGGACTAGGGCACGCCTGGAACGGCACGCCGGCGTATCTGGAGAGCCATCCAATGCTGGCCGGTTTCGCCGGCCTCCCGCCCACCCTCGACACCATGCCGGCGCTCGTGGACTACCAACAGCTCTCCGACCACCTCAAGGAGCAGAACCGCGGGGTTGCCCGCGACCTGCCCGGGAAGTTGGACGTGCTGGGCCTGGTGCTGCGGCAGGACGCGCCCGACGGGGCGCCCGCAATGGCAATCGATCCCGCGGATCCTCGGGTCGAGATGCTGGCGATTCGCGAGCATGAGCGCTGGCTCAGCCACAAGCTCAAGACCGGCTGGCGTTTCGGCGAACTTCGCGACGACGTCAAGAAGCTGCACCCGTGCATTCGATCGTGGGAAGAGCTGCCCGAAGACGAGCGGGACAAGGATCGGCTTATGGTGCGCGAGATGCCCGACATCGTCGCTGCGGCCCGTATGACGCTCGCATATCGAGACGACACGCCGGCGTGACCCTGGCGATCGGGGTCACGGGACACCGCATCCTGGCCGAACCCGAGCGGGTGGCGGCTGGGGTCGAGTCGGCGCTAGACCGCATCGAGGCGGCGTTTCCGGGCCGGCCCATGGTCGTCATCTCGGCCCTGGCGGAGGGAGCTGATCGCTTCGTGGCTGAGGCGGTTCTGGTGCGGCCCGGGTCTCGTCTTCGGGCGATCCTGCCGATGCCGCAGACCGATTACCTCGACGACTTCGCCTCACCCGAGTCCCGGGACGAGTTTCTGCATCTCCTCGAGCGAGCCGACGAGGTGGTCGAGCTGCCGGCGCGCGCCGCTCGCGATGACGCCTACGCCGCGGCCAACGAGTGGATGCTCGAGCGCGTCGACGTCCTGGTCGCCGTTTGGGACGGACGGGGGGCGCAGAGTCGAGCCGGAACGGCCGAAGTCGTGGCACGCGCTCGCGCCCGCAGCCTGCCGCTGGCCTGGGTCCACGCCGGAAATACCCTCAGCGTCGATCAGGGTCTCGTGACTTTCGAAAACCTGTAGGGGCGGCCGCCGCGGGCGCCGACGGGGGTGTCGCGGGCTGTATTCTCATCGGGAGGGAAGCCCGGGACACCGGGGCTAGCAATCGAGGAGATGACAAGTGGATATCAGAGGCCGCCCCTGCACCCTTTACCCGGTCTCCTGGCAGGGGGCGGTAGTTCTCCCGACCAAGTTCGACGTGCGTCCAGTCGCCGACTGCTTTCAGGGCGCTCTCGCGGCGGAGCTCGCAAAATGGGGCCTCGACCCGCGCATGCCCGTGCCGGGGATGCCCGACCAGGGGCTCGTCATCAGCGCCCAGATCGTGCGCGCGGATCCGGGTAGTCGGCTGATGCGATGGCTCTTCTCGATGTTCGCCGGAGCCGCAGCGTTCGAGGTCGAGGGTCAGGTAGGCGACGCGGCAGCGCCGTTCGGGCAGTTCCATGCCGAAGGCAAGCGGAGATGGGCCTACGCCGGCGGAAACTCCCAGGCTCTTCTAACCGATGCGGCGGGCCAGGCGGGCCAGCATGCGGCTACGCAGATCCTCGCGATACTTGCGGCCCGGTGAGTTTCCGCAGATGAATGCAGGTCAGCTGCCCGGCTACGGTCCACAGCCGCAGGTCCGATCGCGGCTCCAGTGGAGGGCTTATCTCCGCGCACGTCTCGACGCCGGCCAGCCGCTTGCGCAGCTCCTCTATGAGATGGCGATCTCCGGGATCGGCCAAGCCGACGCGTATGCCCTCGTCGCGGAAGTTGCCGCGGCCATGCGCAAGCGCGCGCTCGGGTTCACGATCGCTGGCGCTATCGCGGTGGTCGTGGGTTTGCTCGTGACCTTCATCACGCTGCAAATGGCACAGTCCTGGGGCGGGCGCACGTACATCGTTTGGTGGGGCCCGGTGGTTTTCGGCGCCATGGCTGCCATCTATGGCCTGCGCCTGCTGAGCCGCGTTCCGCGAGTTCCGTGACTCAGACTTCGAAGCGGTCGCCTTCGGTGATCAGCTGGACCGGGCCCGCGAAGGCGTCGCGAGCGGCCGAGAGCGTTCCG
>CAZRUC010000157.1:0-5979 GCA_964603175.1 uncultured Anaerolineaceae bacterium | reverse complement strand
GCGTCGCGGGTGTAGTGGCCGAGGTCGCGGGTACGGGAGTGCAGAACGGTCACGCTGCCGTGCTCGCGCAGCAGCAACAGTGCGGCCGGCTTGCCGACGACATTCGAGCGTCCCACCACCACCACACGTTTGCCGAGGATCTCGATCCCGGAACGCTTGAGGATCTCGACCGCCGCCTGAGCGGTGGCGGGAAGGAAGCCGTCGTAGCCGAGCGACAGCAGGCCGGCGTTACGGGGATGGATGCCGTCGATGTCCTTGCCGGGGTCGATCGAGTCGATGACCGCATGCAGGGGAATGTGGGCCGGCAGTGGCATCTGGACGATGATTCCGGCAACCGCCGGGTCGGCGTTGAGCTGCTCGATTTCGCCGCAGATAGCGTCGGCGGTCACTTCGAAGCCGATCTCTACCAGCCGACCCTCCACGCCGACCTTCTGGCAGGTGCGAAGGATTTGCTGGAGGTACACGGCCGAGGGGGCGTCCGCGCCGACCAGCACAACCGCCAGTGTCGGGGCGTGACCCCAACGCGCCGTGAAAGCGGCGAAATCTGCAACGAGACCCTCGCGGATCTGAGTCGCGATGGGACCGCCCGCCAGGAGTCTGGGCGCGCCGTTATCGGCGCTCACTCGTCCTCCGGCTCGCGAGGCTGCCCCGAAAGAACGATCTCGCGAGTCTCAGCCGAAATCGCGGCGATCTCGTGCAAAGCTGAGTCGAGTTTGCGATTGACGGTCTCGGCGTACTGCTCGTCGTCGGTCGCGGGCAGATTGATGCGTACGTTCTCGGCAGCCCCGCGCGCGCCCGCCTCGGCCAGCAACGCCGCCACGAGCACGTCGCTGGCCGCGTTCACGTTGCTCCGTCCCGCCAGCGACTCTGCCGCAGCCGCAAGCCGCTTACAGGCGATCACGCATTCCATCGGAGCCTCTGACGCCGCGCGCGCCGCCGTACGGATCGCCGCCCGCCGGGTTGTCTGCTGCTCGTCCGTCTCACGAGGAAGCTTCAGTGCAGCCGCATAGCCCGCATACGCGTAGGCGTCTTCGTCGGCGAGATCCACGAATTCAGCCGCGAGATCCCGACCTGCATCGCTGCAGCGGAGCAACGTGGCCTCGTATGCGGCGTACTTGGCGCGGCCCGTGGACAGCGCGGAAACCATCGATACGAGAGAAGCGCCCAGCGCCCCGGCCAGAGCCGATGCCGAGCCTCCACCGGGAACGGCATCGGCAGAAGCGAGCCGATCCAGGAATTGGCCGACGGTCAGGTCCGCGAACGAAACGACGAGCCGCGAGTTCTCCATGGCGTGATTGTAGGGACAGCGGAGCCTCAAGCGCTTGTGCGCGCGCGGGGCGACACGATCGGCGGTTCCGGCCCCCCGGGAGAGGGCTAGTGCCGGTTCGTCCGGGACGATCGCAGGACACACTCCGGCTCGACCTCGTCGTCCACGCCGTCGACAGTCCAGCGCCGCGAACGATGCTGGAAGCTCAAGGCAAGTTTGGCGCCGGGGGTCTCGACTTCGAAGATCGTGCGCGGGCCAATCTCAGTTCGATACGCCGAGGTTTCGCGCCGGATGGCAGCCAGCCGAATCACCGGCAGGCGCATCTCGCCCCAGGCGATCTCACGCGGGGTGCCGTCGAACCAGTCGGCTCTGACGCGGACATTTACGGGTTCCATGCGGACGATGGCCACCGCGGACTCCTCTTTCTCTCTGGCGGGCCGCCGTTCGCTCGGGCAGTTGAGCGACAGAACGGACGTTCTACTTAGTGGTCAGAGCCTAGTCGAACAAACGTTCGATGTCAAGATCTGCGTCCGATTCGGCGGCGACGTTCCGAACTCTGGCCCGAGGCTGTGTCAGCTAGCGTGTCACGGCCTCAATCCTCGGCGAGTTCGGGTTCCGCGCCCCGAACTCGCCGGCCGATTGCCGACGCAGCAGCACGAATTCGACCCTGCGCGACGGCCACCCCGAACAGGACCACCAGCCCCCCCACCGGCTCGTACCAGGTGACCGTCTCTCCGAGGAAGACCGCGCCGACCACGACCGCGAACAGCGGCGTGAGGTACGTGACAGTGCTCGCGGTCGACGGTCCGGCGGCGCGAATGACCTGGTAGTTGAGGGCGAAGGCGATCCCCGATCCGAGCGCTCCCAGGCCCAACAGCCCCAGGACCGGCCCCGCAGAAATCGGACCCGGCATTCCACCGGCGACGCCGAAGGGCAGAAGCACGGCAGCACCGATCAAGACCTGACCCGTCGCGAGAGACACGCCGCTGTCCGGTAGGCCGGCGATGTGGCGCCGGGAATAGGGAAAAGCAATCCCGTAGCACGTGACGGCGCCGAGGCAGGCAGCGATGCCGGTCAGCTCACCTGTGCCGAGTCCTTGCCAGACCCCGACCACGACGAGGATCCCGAGGAAGCCTGCCAATAGCCCCAGGACTCGGTCGACGTTGGGGTGCTCTTCCGGAAAGGCCAGCAAGATGACGGCGAGAGTGGTCAGCGGCGTCGCGGCGTTGATGATGCCCGCGAGCACCGACGACACATGCGTCTCGCCGATCGCGAAGAGCGTGAACGGGATGCTGTTCATGAGCATCGCCATCACGAAGAGATGCCGCCATGTGGACCGGCTCCGGGGTAGTCGCGTTCCCGTCAGAGCCGAAACGATTAGCAGCGCCCCACCGCCGACGGCCAAACGGACGAACGCCACCTGAACGGGCGCGAGAATCTCGAGGCCGAGCTTGATCCACCAGAAGGAACAACCCCAGATTGCCCCAAGCAGAAGGAACGAGACCTGCCAGGGAAGGTGCGGGGCGCGTCTGCCAGGCGCTTCTGTCACTGTCAAGATCGGGCTCCTGAAGGCTATTGCCGAACCAGGCATACGGTACCCGGCCTTGACCAGAAGCTCTTCCGGAGTCGTGCTTCGATTGTCAAAGCAGAAGGCCGGAAGTCAGGCACCGCGCCTGAGACTATGCTCGACCACATGAGCACTTCGAAACGTTTCACGATGGTCGGCCGACCGCCAACCGACACCGAATGGGCGGCGATCTCGGCCCGTACGTCCTCGGACAAACCCTTCCTGTTCGTCGTCACGAGCACGGGCATCATCTGCACTCCGGGCTGCGCGGCCCGGACGCCCGGTCGAGATCGAATTCGGATCGTTTCCGACTTTGACGAAGGGCTCGCGATTGGAGCTCGAGCCTGCCTCCGGTGCCGGCCAGATCGGATGTTCGCAGCGAAGGCTGCGCCGCTCGGCGACCCCGTGGAGGTCGCCGTCGCGCGCATCGCGACAGCTCTGGCCTCCGGCGACGAGGTCCCGACCGACCGAGAGCTTGCCGGAGAGTTGGAACTGCCCGAGCGGCGCCTGCGCGAACTCTTCCGCGAGTCGCTCGGTGTGACGCCTCGGGCCTGGATTGCCGCGCGGCGAGCGGAGCTGCTGCGGTCGCGGCTTGCAGGTGGCCAGGATGTGACCCCCGCGCTGTACGACGCGGGCTATGGCTCGTCAAGCGCCGCTTACGAGGCTGCGAACGGCGAGCTGGGGATGGCCCCGGGCCGGTATCGGACGGGCGCTGCCGGCGAGTCGATCCGCTGGACGATCGCGCCGATCCCCGAGGGAGTGGCGCTGGTGGCGGCCACGGAACGCGGCCTGTGCGCGGTCCGGCTCGGACTGCAGCAGGAAGCCCTCGCGTCGGAGCTACGAACCGAGTTCCCGCATGCGGCCCTGTCGCGAGATGACGCCGCGCTCGCGGATCTGGCGTCCATCGTCTCGGACCTGGCCGCGGGCCGCAGACGCCCCGACGCCGACTCCCTCCCGCTCGACGTTCACGCCACCGCCTTCCGACGGCGGGTCTGGGAGGCGCTGCGGCGCATTCCGGCCGGCGAGACACGCTCCTACGGCCAGATCGCCGCGACTGTGGGAGCGCCGGGCGCCGCGCGGGCAGTGGGCACGGCCTGTGCCGTGAACCCAGTCGCCATCGTGGTTCCGTGCCACCGCGTTGTGGGCTCCGACGGCTCGCTCCATGGCTACGCCTACGGTCTCGCCCGCAAGCGTCAGCTGCTCGACGCCGAGGCCGCGGCGGGCGCCAATGAACCTGAGCTCGAGGCCGTCGTGGGCTAAGTCAACCTCCCGATTCGCCCGTCTGACTTCATGGTGATATTATCACGTGTATCGAAGTATCGGAGGGCAACGTTGGCGGTCGAGACTCGTACGCGCGACCTGGCGAAGATCTTCCGAGCGTTGGGGGATCCGAGCCGGCTCGCCATATTCGAATTGGTTCGTGACTGCTGCAACGAGGACTTGGGTCATTCGACCGACGACCTCCGCAACAGCGTTTCCGAGATCGCCAAGCAGTTCGACCTGTCCCTCTCGACCGTTTCGCACCACCTCAAAGAGTTGCGCGAGGCGGGGTTGATCAGGTGCGAACGACAGGGCCAGCACATCTTCTGTTCGGTCGACCCCGACATCTTGGCCGACGTCGGCCGGTTCCTTCAGAGCACCGACTCATGAGATCGCTTTCTGGCGGCGTTCCTTTGGGGCGCCATATTCGATGCTTGTCTAATGCTCGAATAGCTGCGGCCGGGGCCCGGCGATGACTGCGCAGACCCCGGAGTCGGCCCGTCGACCGGGCCACTTGCACGACCGCGACTACGGGTCGGGGCAGGCCGGCCCCTGGATCTCCGCGTTGGGGAGCGCCGTGACGATGGTTGCAATGCCCTTGCTCGTGCTGCTGCTCACCGGATCCGGCCTGCTCATGGGCGTCGTAGGGATTCTGGAGAGCGCACCGGACCTCGTCTTCGGGTTGCCCGCCGGCGTTTATGCCGACCGCTGGGATCGCCGCAAGGTCATGATCGCGGCCGATTTCGGGCGGGCGGTTCTGACAGCGCTGATCCCGCTCGCGGTGATCGTCGGGGTGCCGGTCGTGCCGGTCATCCTCCTCGTCGTGGCCCCTCTGAACTTGCTGCGAGTGCTGTTCAGCGCGGCTCAGAACGCCAGCGTTCCGGCGCTTGCGGGGCGTGATCGGCTCAGCGCAGGCGCAGGCTACTTCGAGGCTGTCTGGGCATTCGGCTATGTGGTGGGACCGGCGCTGGCAGGGGTGATGATCGCCGTCGTCGGGCCGGGCCCAACGATCGCCCTCGATGCCGTCTCGTTCGCGATCTCGGCATCGAGCGTTCTACTGGTGCGTCGGTCTCTCGCGCCGCCCGAATCGGACGTGCCCCGCCGACAAGTTTGCGAAGAAGCGCGCGAGGGGCTGGCTTACGTATGGGGTCATCGGCCCCTGCGCCTGACGATTGCCTTCTTCGCTGTCCTGTCGCTGCTGATGGCGCCGTTCGTGCCTGCCTTCACGTACTTCCTCGTCCGCGAGCGTGGCATGGACGGCGGCGGTCTCGGGCTGATGGTTTCGGTCTTCTCGATAGGGATGCTGATCGGGGCGGTCGGCGCTACACGGCTCAAGAGCCAGGGCCTCGGGCTGCGGATGCTTGCCGGTACGTTCCTGCTAGGGGCGGGCCTGGCCTTGGGCCGGCTGATGCCGACGACGGCGTTGCTCGGGGCGCTGGGCCTGGCGGTCGGCGGGGCGTACTCGATGGTCGAAGTGGCCTACGTGACGCTTCGCCTGGTGGCGTCGCCGGACGCCCTGCTGGCGCGCGTCTCGACAGTCGCCCGGACCGCGACCGTTGGCGTCCAGCCCGTGGGAATGCTGATCGGCGGGCTGATGATCGACCGCGTCGGGGGAGGCGTGACGATGTCCTTCATGGGCGCGGGGGCCATGGCGGTTGCCGCGGCCTTCGCACTTGGCGGCTTCCGGACGGCCGGCAGATCGAGAGAGCTTGCCGCATGAGCGCCGAATTCCGGCCCCGGCCGAACGATTTCGGGCTCGAGTTCGAGAACGTCGAAGTCGACAGCCACGGCCTCGTCCTCCGGGGCTGGTTCGTCCCGGCAAAGCGCGCGGCGGGCGAGCCCGCGGCTCAGTCAGCTGCGGTTGTAGTGGCCCACGCCAGATACC
>CAZRUC010000156.1:1952-6114 GCA_964603175.1 uncultured Anaerolineaceae bacterium | reverse complement strand
GTGCCGCCGGCCGAGCTGCGATGAAGGTTCAGCTTCCAGCCGGTGACTGCCGCGCAGCCGTGCGCGGTATCGATGTCGCCGGGTGCAGCAGTGACGATTTGGGCGGCCGAGTTGAGGCTGGCCCAGTAGCCGCCGGTGGCGTCGAGATTGTCGGGGGTCTCGTTGGCGGGGACGTACTTGTAGAACGGGCACGAGACCTGGTACAGGGTGACGGTCAGCGGCGTGCTGGCGGTCGCCAGGGTGCCCGCGACAACACGCGTGTGGTCGCTGCTGTTGCAGTTGTTGTTGTTGTTCGCCTCGGTAACCGTAAGCGAAATGGCCGGAGTTCCCACCGGCGTCGTGATGCTGGTAAGAACCTGCACGGTCAGGTCGGCCTGGCCGTTGGCGGGCACCGACGTGCACGTGGCGGAGTTGGCGACGAGCGTCATGCCGGTGCCGGACACGGCCGTAACCGAGAACCTGCGGGCACTGCCATCGGTGTTGAAGGCCCGCACGGTGACGGTGGCGGTGCCACCGAGCTCGACCGGGTTCGGTGTCTGGGCGGTGATGCTGCTGGTCGAACCTACGTCGGCGGAAGCAACACCCATGAGAGCTGGAATGAGCAACAAACTTGCGATTATGGCGACGGAACCCCGGAGAAGGCGCCCTCGCCCTCGGTTGGCAGCCATTAGTTTTGGACTCCTTCTAATCCCCATCGACGGTGGGTCGTCCCAATACGTCACTAGACGTAGATGACCTGGCGGTCCGTAGACTACCCATTGGAGTTGCAGGCGTCCAGTACTTCGGTGCAGGCCCGCACCGAAGACGTAGACCGATCGAATGGGCCTGCTAACCCCAGGCCCATTCACCGCACCGGAATGCTCTTTACAGCTCTTGCCTCCGGAACGCCAACCAGGTGACGGCGAAGAGCACAGGTACCAGGACAATGTTGAAGGCGAGTGGGCCGACCAGCGAGCCGGGGTCCTGGCCCAGCGCCAGAGCGCGCGCCGGTTCACCCAGCGATGACGGCATGTAGGGGCCGATTACCGGCAGGGCGCCCACGACTCCCATGACGATCAGCGCCACCAGCCCGATTCCGGCGGCCGCGACGGCGGACCGCGTAATCGTGCTCCCGAGCACGGTGATCGCGGTAAAGGTGACGAGGATCCACCAGAGCAGCACGGCCATGGCGATGTATCCGCCCAGAGGGAAGATGGTCGGGTAGAGGATCAGCGTGTAGATGTAGGCGACGCCGGTGCCAAGGGCAGTCGCAATCCCGAGCGTGACCGAGATTGCCACGAGCTTGGCGGCGAGAAAGGCCGCGCGCGAAGCGGGCTTGGTCAGGATCATCCCGGCCGTGCCACGCTCCTTCTCCCAGGCAACCGAACCCATCCCCAGCAGCAAGGCACAGATGATGCCGAACTGAGACAGGTTCTTGGTGATCTGGACGATGGCTCCATCGAGCGTGGGCGGCGGGATTTGCACCGTGAACCCGCCACTCTGGGCGCCGATCGCATCGATCAGTTCCTTCATGTAGCGGTCGGTGACGGGTCCGAGGATGCCGAAAACGATGAAGACAACGGAAACGGCAACCAGCCTGGCGGTGCGGAGCTGTTCGCGCAGTTCTTTGAGCAGAAGAACCCGGAAGCCCATCATCGTCGGGCCCTCCCGTCGAGACCGGTGGCCGGGATTGCCACTACAGGGGTGGTCGGCATCGAACTCTCCGCGACCAGGCGCAAGAAGACGTCCTCAAGGCTCGGTCGCGCTCGCTCGTACCGCACCAGGCCGACGCCGCTCGAAACAACGAGCGGCAGAATCTCGGGTCCGGCCACTTTGGGATCGTTGACGAAGACCCGGACCGTGTCGGGCGTGCAGACGATATCGCGAGCCCACGGCTGGCCGCGCATCGCGTCGGCGAGGCGCTCAATCGAGCCGGGCTGCTGCGGTTCGGGCTCCAATTCGTAGACGGGCTGCGCGTAGCGGTCGAGCAGCTCGTCGATCGGTCCCTCGACCACCAGATGGCCCAGGTTCAAAATCGCGACCCTGTCGCACACGCGCTCGACGTCGTTGAGGATGTGCGTGCTCATGAACACCGTCGCGGTTCCGCGCAGCCGCGACACGATCTCGAGGACGTCGCGCCGGCCCTCCGGGTCGAGCGAGCTCACGGGCTCGTCGAGGAACAGGACCTGCGGCCGGTTCAGGATCGCCTGCCCGATCCCGAGGCGCTGGCGCATGCCGCCCGAATACCCGGCGATGCGACGGTGGGCAGCCTCCGTGAGCCCCACGATCTCCAACACGTCGCCGACGCGCTTCCGCAACTCGGCCCCGTGGAGTCCGTGCAGCTTCCCGACGAGCTCGAGCAGCTCGCGGCCGCGCATCCAGCCGTAGAAGCGCGGGTCCTGGTCCAGGTAGCCGATGTGGCGAGGGAGTTCGCCGCCGGTGCCGCCGATTCGCACGCCTGCGACTGTCGCCGAGCCGCCGGTGGCCGTCGCCAGACCCGTGAGCAGCCGAAGTGTGGTCGTCTTGCCGGCGCCGTTGGGGCCGAGGAACCCGAAGATGCTGCCGCTGGGGACCTCCAGGTCCAGCCGCTCAAGTGCGGCAACCCGACCGTAGCTCTTGGCGAGTCCTTGCGTGACGATGGCAGGCTCGCCAGTGGAGGCGAGTTTCGGCCAGCTCGACAGGATGCCCGCGATCGAAGCCGCCGAAGTGGGGCCGACTCCGCCGGTCTCTGCTCCTCGCGACTCATCCCGGCCGGCGAACAAGTAGATCAAGGGCCCGATGCCGTTGACAAAGAATATGACCAGGGCCCAAACGACCTTGCTGTTACCCCGGACGCGCCTGTCCTCCTGAAAGAGGTCGTACACCGCGAACAGCATCAGCCCGACTTCGATGAGCACCAGCGGAATGACGATCAGGGCGATCTGGGCGACTTGCATGCGTCCATTTTGCCAGCCGAGAGAGACGAAATCTCAGTCGACCAGCGGTCGATCGATGCTGTAGGCGTCAGGAAGCGGCAAGTCGGGGCGGACGCGGGCGACCCAATCGCGTAGCGCGCGGACGCTGGTCTCGAACGCGATCTCGTTCCACGGGATGTCGGCGGGCGCGAACGGCCGGGTCTCGAGCGACTCGGGCGTAGCGATCGCAGTGCCGCCCACGATCCGGGCCTCGAACGCAATCGTGACGACCTCTGCGACGAGGCGGGAATACAGCCCGAGAATCTCCCCCAGCTCGACCTCGAGGCCGGTCTCTTCCAGCGTCTCGCGTGTCGCAGCCTCCTCGACGGTCTCGTCGATCTCGAGGAACCCGCCCGGCTGGGCCCAGCGGCCGTAGCCGGGGGCGATGCCGCGCTTGATCAGCATGACCTCGCCGCGTTCGGTGATCGGCAGCGTCGTGACGACCAGTCGGGGATTCACGTAGCAGACGAACCCGCAGCGCTCACAGGCGAGTCGGCTTCGATCCTCACCCTCGACCGGGCCGAAAACGAGCCTGCCGCCGCACCTCGAGCAGAAGCGCAGACTCTCAGCTGTCGGGGTCGAGCCGGTCATCCGAGGTCGGCGTTCGATTCGTCGTCCTCGATCGCCCTGGTTTGTGCCGCGCGGAAGGCCACAAGCCGCGCTCGTAGCGCCGGATCGGCGAGGGCCAGGATCTCCGCGGCCAGCAGGGCTGCGTTTTGGGCGCCCCCGATAGAGACCGTTGCGACCGGTATCCCCTTGGGCATCTGGACGATGGATAGGAGCGAGTCGAGGCCGCCCATCACCTGCGTGGCGATCGGGACGCCGATCACTGGCAGAATCGTCTTTGCCGCTATGACGCCGGGTAGGTGCGCCGCGCCGCCGGCGCCCGCGATGAAGACCCGGATCCCACGTTCCTCGGCGCCGCCGACGAATCGGAACAGCAAATCCGGGGCCCGGTGGGCGGAAATGGCGTGCAGCTCGCATGGGACTTCGAGCTCGTGGAGCAACTCGACGGCCTTCTCCATCACCGGGAAGTCCGAGCGGCTGCCGCACACGATCCCGACCCGGGGGGTTGTCTGCTCTTCGGCCATCGTTCTCTAGCCCTCCGCTGCTGTGTGAATCGATTATGGCGGTACAGGGCCGGCTGCCGTCGAGCCGCGGCCCCGCCGGGGATGAAGTAGGTCTGTCGCGGTCGCCTCCGCTGCCCTACGATTTCGGGCGTGAGCGAA
>CAZRUC010000156.1:0-1852 GCA_964603175.1 uncultured Anaerolineaceae bacterium | reverse complement strand
GAAGTAGGTCTGTCGCGGTCGCCTCCGCTGCCCTACGATTTCGGGCGTGAGCGAACCGGCCGCCAGAATCCCGATCATCGTCGACTGCGACACGGGCATCGACGACAGCCTGGCTCTGCTCTACGCGGTGGCTTCGCCGGAGTGCGAGCTGGTCGCGGTCACATGCACGGCGGGCAACGTCGACGCCCGGCAGGTCGCGGAGAACACAAGGGCCATCCTGGAGCTTGCGGGTCGTTACGACGTTGAAGTGGCGATCGGCCGCGAGACTCCGCTGGCTCGCGCCCTGGTCACGACGCCGGAAACGCACGGGCCCATCGGCATCGGATACGCCCAGCTGCCGCCGGCGCAGACGCCGCTTTCTCCCCGCCTTAGCTCCGACCTAATAGTCGAGGAAGCCCGCCGCCGCCCAGGTGAGCTGACGCTGGTCACTCTGGCGCCTTTGACGAACATCGCACTGGCGCTCCTGCGGGAACCGGAACTGCCTCGACTACTGAAGCGTGTCGTGATCATGGGCGGCTCGTACCGGTCGGCGGGGAACACGGCGCCCACGACCGAATGGAACGTGAACGTCGATCCGGAGTCTGCCGCGATCGTCTTCGCGGCATTCGGCATGCCTGGGCATGGGGCGGCGGCCCGGCCGATCGCGCTCGGGCTCGACGTGACCGAGCGGGCCAAGCTGCTGCCGGAGCATCTCGCCCGATTGGCGGCTCGGGCCGGGTGCGCGCCGGACGGGACCCGGTGGGACGCCGCCGACCCGGAGCGCCGCGCGTCAGGCTCAGACGCGGCCCGCCCCGACGCCGACCCGGCCCGTCCCGACGCGGCCGTGAACCCGATCGTTCGCTACCTCGCCGACGCGCTGCGTTTCTACATGGAATTCCACAGCCGCTACGACCACTTCTACGGTGCATTCGTCCACGATCCGTTGGCGCTCGCAACGGCGCTGGACCCGAGCCTGGTTCGCACGGAAGCCGTAACCGTCGAGGTGGAACTGGGCGGCCGGCTGACCACGGGCGAGACGGTCACCGATTGGCGTCGCGTTTGGGGCCGCCCGCCGAATCTGGACGTGGCGGTGGAAGCCGACGTGGCCCGTTTCTTCGAGCTGTTCATCGAGCGAGTGGGCGGGCTGGCGGCAGAACGGGGCAGCTGACGGGGGTTTCGGGCTACGGCGCGTTGCGGCCCCGGGTTCCCGTGCCGGCCTCCGGACTCGACTCTCCCCGTCGCCCACAACTTTCCTAACGGAAATCACGCGATCATTCGGCATGGTTCTGGGCGAATCCGGGGGACGCCGCCGAGTCAGCGGCGCGCCCGGCGTTTGCGAGCCTCGAAATTGAGCGTGGGCGGAGGGCCACTCGGAGGCTTCGCCGCGGCCGATCCCGTGTCGCGGTTTCCGGAGCGTGCCGAATGTCGCCGTGAATTGCATTGGGCAAGATTGCCGCCGCGCGGCCCGTCGCCGCCGCGCTGCCTGCCGCCGCGGCCGCGCCGCAATGGCGCGGTGGCCCCGTCCCGCGCCACTCCCCAACGATGGGTGGCGGCGTGGCGCCATACCTGCCAAGCTTTCGCGGCGCGGCACCCGTCCATCCGACCTGGCCGCGTTCCATGCAGGGAGAGCAGGAGAGATGGGTTTACTCAGGCGCTGGGTAGCTCGCCAGTTCACCACCAGAGTCATCGTCCTGATGCCCGTGGGCATCGCGATCAATATCGTGCTGGGCTCGACCGTCCAGCAGGCGCTCAAGTTGCCGATCTACCTCGACTCGATCGGGACGATCCTCGTCGGAGTCCTGGCCGGTCCGCTCGCCGGCGCCCTCACCGGCATCCTGGCAAACCTGATCTGGGGTTACCTGCTGCCCGCCCC
>CAZRUC010000155.1:0-6139 GCA_964603175.1 uncultured Anaerolineaceae bacterium | reverse complement strand
GACGTGGCCTACGGCGCCGCCTACCAGCTGGCTCGGCCGCACCCCGGCCAGATCGCCGTCGCCGGGGAGCTGCGCTGGCTCCTCCGCGAATCCTCGCTCATGACCAGCCACCATCCGTCGGCGCACAAGGTCCAGGATCCGTACTCGCTGCGCTGCGTGCCCCAGGTCCACGGCGCCGTCCGCGACGCGCTGGACTATCTGCGCGGCGTCCTGGACGTGGAGATGAACTCCGCGACCGACAACCCGTTGGTCTTCCCGCAGGGCGGCGGGGCCGACGAGGACGCGATGGCGACCGGCGGCGGCCTCGTGATCAGCGGTGGCAATTTCCACGGGGAGCCGGTGGCGATAGCGCTTGACTTCGCCAAGCTGGCGGTCTCGGAGCTGGGAGCGATCTCGGAACGGCGGATCGCGCTACTGGTTGATGGTCGCCTCAACGGCGGCCTGCCGCCATTCCTCTCCTCGGGCAGCGGCCTCGAGTCCGGAATGATGCTCCTCCAGTACACGGCGGCGGCCCTCGCGTCGGAGAACAAAGTGCTCGCGCACCCGGCGAGCGCGGACTCGATCCCGACATCCGCGAACCAGGAAGACCACGTTTCGATGGGCTCGATATCGGCGCGTCATCTGCTAGCGGTGGTCGCCAACGTGCAGCGGATCCTGGCGCTCGAGCTGATGTGTGCGGCTCAGGCGCTCGACTTCCGCCTCGAGTATTCGGCCGAAGCGGGCCTCACGGTCGACCCGGGAGTCGGCGTCGCGGAAGCGCATCGGCGGATCCGCGCGGTCGTCCCGCATCTCGACCGGGATCGGCTACAGACGGCGGATATCGAAGCTGCTACTACCCTGGTCCGCAACGGCGCTCTCGTCGGTCTGACGCTCGGCTAGACGGCTCAGGAGAGGAGCGCCCGCGAGTCTCGGCCCGAACAGCGGTCGATCGCCCGACGAACCCTGCCCTCGTCCGCAAGGCCCGTGCCCTGGAGTGCCCAGAGAGCCGGCAGTAAGCGCGGATCGGCCGCCTCGGCAGCCGCATCGAGCTCGCGGCCCTGGACATGTGCCGAACTCAACGCTCGGATGAGGTGCGGAACGGCCCGCGGATCTCGGCGCACTGCCAGGCCGAACAGCGCCTCGGCCCTGGCCTCATGGTACGTGTCGTCGGCCCGGGCGAGCAAGGCAGCCGTGACATCGGGGCCATCATCGTTCGCGAGTGTTCCCAGACCAAAGGTCGCCCAATCGCGGACCTCGGGATCCTCGTCCCGTGACAGGTGGATCAGGCCCAAGCGCGCGTCGTCGGCCAACGGGCGCGGGCTGACGGTGGCGACGGCGAAGGCGACTGCGAGCCTGACCCCCGCGTCCCGGTGGCGCGCGAGTGGGATTATCTGGCCGAGGGCGCCCGGATCGCCGACGTGGCCCAGGGCGGCGATCATCGACGCCATCGCGTGCGGCGCGCGCTCGTTCTGGAGCGCGGGCAGCAGGGCTCGTTCGACGTCAAGGGCGGCCTCAGGATCGATGCCTACGAGGCGGCCGAGGATATCCGCACCGAGCGTGCGCTCACGTTCATGGTCGCCTCGGACCAACCCGCTGGAGGCTTCGAAGACATCGTCCGGGCATTCGTCCATGATCCCGGCGATGAGCTCCCAACGAGTGTCCTCGTTGTAGGCGGCCAGAGCGGCGTGGATGCGGGCGTCGAGTGACCGCATGTGCCCTCACTTCTCGTGACTCGAGCTTGGTCGGTTGCCGTCTCTCACGGGACCGACTCGGACGGGACTATCTTCTGGACCCTGCCTGGGTCCCCTTTTCGGGACGGAGCGCTGTCTTCCGCCCTTCCACTCAGGTCGGAAGCTCGGCGATAACTTAGTTCATGCGTGAAACGGCGCGGCCTGGTCGCGCACAGGGGAACAGCTGGTCCGCAGCATGGGGACGGAACGGCCGAGTAGCGACCCCAACCGGCAGGGTACCTCGGTCAGTTCTCGCGCCGCCCGGGCCGGACCGTGGCCAGCAGTAACACGACCGCGGAGGCCGAACAGACCGCCCCAAACCAGAACGGGGCCGGCGGCGCAATCGCGCTCCACAGGACACCGGCGATGACCGAGGCCGGCAGGATCATGGCGCCCTGAACGGCATTGAAGATGCCGAAGCCGGTTGCGCGCAGCTCGCTCGGGGCGAGATCCGCAACGAGCGCCTTGCCCACGCCTTCGCTGAGCGCGTAATACGTGCCGTACGCGACCCAAAGCGGTAACACCCAGACCGCCGACGTAGCCATCGCAAAGCCGGCATAGCAGGCGGCGTAGATGAGCCAGGCCGCGGCGACCAGCCCGCGCCGCCCGATCCGGTCCGAAAGAGCGCCTGCCGGCCAGGCCACGATCGCGTTCGTCGCGTTGAAGGCGACGATCGTCAGCAGCAGGGCAAGAAGCGTGAGCCCGAGGTTCTGCGAGCGAAGGGCGAGGAAGGCGTCGCTCGAGTTGCCCAGGGTGAAGAGCGCGTTGGCAAGAATGAAGAGCCAGAACGGGGCCGGGAAGCGGCGCCATTCGGAAGCGCTGCCGATCGTGCGGCGGAGCACACCCGAGGCTGCAGGGGTCGAGGCGGCCGACGCAGCCGCCGGTTCCTTTTCGCGGCGCACGTCGCGGACCCCAACGACGATCGTGGCGACCGCGAGCAGCCCGGGAACGAGGGCCAGCAGGACCAGTACCCGGAAGGCGTCGCCGGTGAGGCGGGTCGCGTCACCCTCCATCGCCCAGATGACTGCCGCGGCGACCAGCACTCCGGCAAAGGCCCCCGTCGTGTCCATGGCCCGATGAAAGCCGTAGGCCACGCCGCGGTTCTCCGGCGCCGTGGAGTCGGCGATCAGCGCGTCTCGCGGCGAGGTCCGGATTCCCTTGCCGAGCCGATCCCCGACGCGGCCGAGCAGCACCACGGGCCAAACGGTCGCCAGCAGATAGAGCGCCTTGGCAGCGACCGAGGTTCCGTAGCCGATGCCGACGAGGAGCCGCCGCCGGCCCATGCGGTCGGAGAGCGCGCCGCTGATCAGCTTGAGGATCGAAGCCGTGCTCTCCGCCACGCCCTCGATCAGGCCGATCACCGCGACCGGGGCAAGCAGAACGTTGGCGAGGAAGAGCGGGATGACGTACACGAGCATCTCGCTCGAAATGTCCGTGAACAGGCTCACCAGCCCGAGCGCGACCACATTTCGAGTCACGCCGCGCGTCAGCGCACGCCGCCAGCCCGAACTGGCGGTGGACCCGGCCGACGTTTGCGCCTTCATCCGGAGCCGAGTCTAAACGGGATCGCTCGGATCGACGCCGCCGCCCGTGCCCACCGGGTCGTCCGCGCCCCGGAACGCTAGAGTTGGGAGCCATGGCACGCATCGAGATCGTGGACGTCACCGACGAGCTGGCATTCGGCCGGGTTCCGCCCTGCGCCGACCCATCGTTCGACCATCGCACTTGCGACTACTGGGAGGATGCCGATCGGGGTTCGAAGGCAAGTCGACCGGTCTGGCTCCCGGCCGCCTCGGGCGAGTCCAAAGCGGATTCGAATCCGTTCGCCCCATCACCCAAGGCTTCGACCAATCCGTTCGCCCCGATTGTCAGCGCTCCGGTGCGCAATCCGTTCCTCGATGAGCCCGCCGAAGTGGTGGACAACCCCTTTGCGCCACAGCGCCCCAAGCGTCAGACGATCGAGGGAGACGCTCCGCGAAAGCTGAAGCTTCTGGGCCGAGGGCTCGGCATCTTCGGCAGCTATGCGCGAATCCTCGCGGTCGACGGCGAATCGGTTGCCTACTGCCAGTTCGGGCCTCTGTCCGCATATCCTCGGGCGCTGCGCCTGCGGGAGCTGTACCCGCAGCTCCCCGATGCACCGCTCCCTGCGGTCATCACCTGCATCGCGACGACCTCGGCCGCCCGGCGCAGCGGATACGCCCTGCGGCTGGTGGCATCGGTGTGCGATGAGCTCGGCAGTCGCGGGTTCGCGGCGGTCGAGGCATACCCGGAAGCGCACGCCCGCGAAGATGTCACGCCTGCAGCACGGCCCGAGTTCTGGATCCGCGCCGGGTTCCGCCTGGCGGTGGACGACGAAAGGTATCCGGTCGTGCGCCGTGAGCTCTGAGGCCCGCGCCCTCGTGCGCCGGTTTCGGC
Source organism: uncultured Anaerolineaceae bacterium (assembly GCA_964603175.1). Taxonomy (GTDB): domain Bacteria; phylum Chloroflexota; class Limnocylindria; order Limnocylindrales; family CSP1-4; genus Fen-1039. The sequence continues at coordinate 2,015 of CAZRUC010000155.1, read as the reverse complement.
GCGTTGGCGTCCTGGTGAGCGCTTGCGCGGTGCTGTTGTCGGCCTGCGGGACGACGGCGGTCTCTACCCCGCCGGCCGGAACGGATGTGGCGATCGCGCCAACCCCGTGGCCCAACGGCACCTTGGGTCGATACGGTCTTCGGATCGACCCGACGCTTCTGGGAAAGCTACCGGCCCAGGTCGGCGGCAACGCCATCGTGCAATCGGCCGATGCCGAAGTCCAGGACCTCGACAACCCGGACCTCCCCACCTCGTTCGAGGGCATCGCCGAAGGCGGCATCGGCGACATAACGGAAGCCAACTGGCTCCGCGTCTCGATCGGCCGGCTTCGTCCGGAAGCTCAAACCGACGACTTCTACACGGCCTGGCGCGACCAGTACGACCAAGGCGTCTGCTCTCAGGCGGACGGCGTGGCATCGGTTCAGATGGAGACGATCGCCGACCGCTCCGTCGATGTGGCGACATGCAAGGGCGGCGTCATCGCCTACACCGTGCGCATCGACGATGGTCTTCTGGTGTCGGCGCAGGATCTGGGCCCGCGGCGTCTCGGCCGCCAGTTGATCGCGGCGCTTCCGTAAGCCGGCGGGCCTCCAGGTCGCTGCCGCCGCGTGACGTCCCGGACGAAGCGGCGCAAACTGACCGGGAGCCCGGCTCGGTCCGGGCGTCATCGGAGGACTCGATGGCGATCGAAACACCAGGCACCAGCGTCGGATCCCGCGTCGTCCGGGCGCCCCGCGGCCCCGAGCGGAGCTGCAAGGGCTGGGCCCAGGAAGCCGCGCTGCGCATGCTCATGAACAACCTCGACCCGGAGGTTGCCGAGCGTCCGGCCGACCTCGTCGTCTACGGCGGAACCGGGCGCGCGGCGCGCTCGTGGGCAGCGTTCGACGCTATCGTCCGCGAGCTGCGGAACCTGGAGAACGACGAGACGTTGCTGGTCCAATCGGGCAAGCCGGTCGGCGTCTTTCGCACTCACGAATGGGCTCCGAGAGTCCTCATCGCCAACTCGAACCTCGTCGGCAAATGGGCCAACTGGGACACCTTCCGCGAACTGGAGCGGGCCGGCCTGACGATGTACGGCCAGATGACCGCCGGCTCGTGGATCTACATCGGCACCCAGGGGATTCTGCAGGGCACGTACGAGACGTTCGCCGAGCTGGCACGGCAGCATTTCGGCGGGACCTTGCGGGGTCGTGTGACTCTGACCGCCGGTCTGGGCGGCATGGGCGGCGCCCAGCCACTGGCCGTGACGATGAACGACGGCGTGGCGCTGGTCGTCGAAGTCGATGAAGCTCGGGCCGCACGCCGGCGTGACATGGGCTACGTAGACAAGCTCACCTTCGACCTTGACGAGGCGCTCGGCTGGGCGCGAGGGGCCGCCGCGGAAGGCCGCGCGGAGTCGATCGCGCTGGTGGGCAACGCGGCGGAGATCGAGCCGGAGCTGGTTCGCCGTGGCGAACATTTCGATGTCGTGACCGACCAGACCAGCGCCCACGACGCGCTCAACGGCTACGTCCCGGCGCGCGTCTCCGTGGCCATCGCCGCCGAGTTGCGGGCGTCCAACCCGGACGAGTACGTGCGCCGCTCGATGGCATCGATGGCCGATCACGTGCGGGCGATGCTGGCCTTGCGCGCGGCCGGCGCCGTCACCTTCGACTATGGCAACAACATCCGGGCCCAGGCGCAGGCCGCCGGTGTGGCCGAGGCCTTCGACTTCCCGGGTTTTGTGCCGGCGTTCATCCGGCCGCTCTTCTGCGAGGGCAAGGGCCCGTTCCGTTGGGCCGCGCTTTCGGGCGATCCGGAGGACATCCTGACCACTGATCGCACGATCTTGAAGCTGTTCCCCGAGAACGAGTCGCTGGGCCGATGGATCCGTATGGCCGAGGCTCAGGTTCCGTTCCAGGGCTTGCCCGCGCGGATCTGCTGGCTCGGCTACGGCGAGCGGGCTCGCGCTGGGCTCGCGTTCAACGAGCTGGTTCGGACGGGAGCGGTCTCGGCGCCGATCGTGATCGGGCGCG
>CAZRUC010000154.1:0-6145 GCA_964603175.1 uncultured Anaerolineaceae bacterium | reverse complement strand
TTGATCCAGAGGCGGCGGCGAGCCGGCCTGTAAGCCGAGTTCTGTGCCGCGACTTGCGTCACGGCGACGATCATCCATCTGTGGCCGCCGGTTGCCCGACGGCTCATGCGGCCGACCCGAGGACTGGGCAGCGCGACCTCTTCCGTCCGAAAGCCCGGTTTCCCGAACGCTCGAACCGCGTCCTCCTATTTGGCCTTGCTCCGAGCAGAGTTTGCCGCGTTTCACCCCGGTCTCGGGTTGCCCCGAAACCGGCTACGTCTCTGTGGCACTGGTCCTCGCCTCACGGCGGACGGGCGTTACCCGCTACCCTGCGCTGAGGAGCTCGGACTTTCCTCGCGCGTCCGGCCGAAGCCGAGCGCTCGCGATCGTCCAGCCGACTCGCCGAGGCGGAATGGTAGACCAAGCCACCGGGTTAACCAAATAGGAGCGATGACGAGACCACTTCGCGAGCCGCCCGCACGCATCAGGAGAGCCGCGACGGGGGACGCCCGGTCGATTGCCGAGATCGGAGTGCTGGGTTGGCAGGCAGCTTATCGAGGCTTGCTCCCCGACGACTTCCTGGCGGGACTCTCCGTTGATGCCCGTGCCGTGGCATGGACGATGGTCCTGGAGGCCGACGGTGACGACGCGTCGCCGGCTTGGGTTGCGGAGCGCGACGGGCAGGTGGTCGGCTACCTGAGCACGGGGCCGCCCAGAGATGAAGACGTGCCGCTTCCCGCAGCCGAGGTCTACGCCGTCTACATCCTGCCGGCCGCGTGGCGCAGCGGGCTCGGACGGGCCCTCCTCGCCGCCGCCGTGACCGAGTGGCGGGCTCGCGACGCCGGCAGGCTCGTGCTCTGGGTGCTCGAGGGAAACGCACCGGCCCGGGAGTTTTACGAAGCGCTGGGCTGGGCCGTCGACGGGGCGAGGCAGCAGATAGACCTCGGCGGATTTCCGGCCACGGAGATCCGCTACCGTCTGGAGTCCCCGGTCGGGTAGGGCCGTATTGGCCCGGGCGTTGGGAACATAGGACCGGTTGCGTCGGGCCGGCTGGGATGGTCATCTTTCCCGGGGTCTGGGAGCCCCGACGAACTCCCCCAAGCCCGGGAGAGCCTGCCATGGGAACACCCGCCCCAGGCCTATCCGCCCTGCGCGCTCCACGCCGCTGGCCTCTAGTAGCGGCGCATGTCCGCCTCGTGTTCGCGGTGAACGCGGCGCTGATCGTCGTCATCTGGTTGCGCCACTTCAACTTCGATGCCGCTACGACCCCCGCCGCTGCCTTGACCGGAGCAGGTCAGCTGGCAGCGCTGCTCGGTACGTATCTCGTTCTGGTGGGTCTGCTGTTCGTGGCGCGTACCCCGTTCCTCGATCAGATCTACGGCGATCGCGCGGCGAAGCTCCACAAGACGATCGGTTGCTGGGCCATCGTGCTGATCTCGGTCCACATCGTCTGCAGCGTCGCGGGCTACGCCCTGACAGACGGCATATCGGCGAGCGACGAGTTCTCGACGATCGTCCGGACATACCCCTACGCGCTTGCGGCCGCAGTCGGGTTCGTCATGTTCCTGCTGATCGGCACCAGCTCGATTCGTTTCGTTCGCTCCCGCCTCTCCTACGAAACCTGGACCGGCCTCCATCTGTATGCGTATCTGGCCGTGATCCTGGCCTTCGGCCACCAGCTTGCCGTGGGTTCGGACTTCGCCAACCACCCTCTGTCGCGGATGTACTGGGTGGCGCTGTACGCGGCGGTAGTTGGGCTGATCGTGGTCTTCCGTATTACCGCGCCTCTCGTGCTCCTGGCCCGGCACCGCTTCCGAATCGCGCGGGTCGTGGTCGAGACATCCGACGTCGTCTCCATCTATCTCGAGGGCAGACAACTCGATCGGCTTCGAGTCCGAGCCGGCCAGTACTTCCGCATTCGACTCCTGGTACGCAACGAGTGGTGGCGCTCGCATCCGTTCTCGATATCGGCCGCCCCCGACGGCGACAGCCTGAGATTCACCGTGAAGGCGTTGGGCGACTTCTCCGAACGCCTCCAGGCGCTCGGGCCGGGTCCTCGAGTCATGCTCGAGGGTCCCTACGGGGCGCTCACCGGCGCCCGGCGCACTCGGGAGGGGGTGGCTCTGATCGGCGGTGGGATCGGAGTCACGCCGATCCGCGCCCTATTCGAGGAATTCGCCGGCTCCGTGGACGTCAAGCTGATCTACCGGGCGTCCCGGATCGAAGATGTCGCGTTCTCGAGCGAGCTCGACAAGATCGCCAGGACGACCCGGGCCCGCGTCACCTACCTGCTGGGGCGCCGCGGGAGCAAGAACATGCCGGTCGACCCGCTGAGTGCCGCGTCGTTGGCCCGGCTCGTGCCCGACATCGAATCACGCGACGTCTTCGTTTGCGGCCCGACGCCGATGATGGATACCGTCGAACGAAGTCTTCGGGAACTCGGCGTGCCGCCCGGCCACGTGCACACCGAGCGTTTCGCGGCCTGAGAAAGGACCCGACAAGACGATGTTCCCAAAGCGCGGCGCCCTGGCCGCTCTCCTGACGACGATCTTGCTGGTGCTTCTGCTCACCTTCAAGACACCCGACCCGCTGCCGCTCAACGACTCGGCAGCCTTCCCTCCGCAGAGCGAGATCCCGTCCCTTGTGGCGTATGTCGAGCCGCCGGCGACAGAGGCCACGGCTTCAGAGGCCGCGGCTTCAGCTTCCGAGGCGACGATGTCGAGCGCCACGCCGTCGCAAACTGCCGGCACCGACAGGCTGCACACGCCGGCGCTCAGTTCGGCTCCGACGGCGACGTCTCTGCCTGGCTCGACCCAGGCAACCGTCAAAGCGGCGACTAACCCGCCGACGAACCCATCCACTGCGACCTCGAACCCGACGGCCGCGGTCACCGCCGCTCCCACGGCCGCCGCCACGACCGCCGCCACCACGGCTCCGACCGCCGCGCCAACCAAGGGCGTGACGGGCAACTTCGACGGCGCGACCGTCCAGATGAAATACGGACCGGTTCAGGTTCGCGTCGTCTACTCGAACGGCAAGATCACCGACGTCGTAGCGCTGCAGACCCCGACCGCTGACTCGCGCTCAGTGCAGATTGCCCAGCGCGCCGTGCCAATACTCAGATCGGAAGCCCTGTCGGCGCAGTCGGCCAAGATCAACACCGTGTCGGGAGCAACGTACACGAGCGACGGCTACAAGACCTCGCTGCAGTCCGCGATCGACAAAGCTTAGGGTCGCACGACCACGGAGCGGGCTCCTCCCGCCTGGGCGCGATCGATCGCCTCGTTGCAGAGCGCGTCCGCCTGCTTGTTCTGAGCTCGCGGCACATGTGTCGCAGACCAACGCTCGAAACGGGCCAGATGGGCTTTCGCCTCGGCGTGGAGCGGGATGAGCTTGGCGTCCTTGACCCGCCAGCGTCCGTGGAGCTGCTCGACGATCAACTTGGAGTCCAGCAGCATCTCCACACGAGAGGCCCCCAGTTCCACCGCCAGGGCGAGCGCCCGGACGACCGCGGTGTACTCGGCCACGTTGTTGGTCTGGACGCCCAGGTACTCCGAAATCGTGGCCAGCGGCGGCGCGTCGGGACGGCGCGACCCGGGCGTGGCTGCGTCGATCAGGACGGCACCGGATGACGCGGGGCCGGGGTTGCCTCGAGCGGCGCCGTCCGTCCGGACGATGAAGGTGCGGACGCTCGACGCGGCGCCGGCGGGACCATCGCCGGAGCCGGACTCCCCTTTCGCCCCGACCGAATTCCAGAGCGAATCCCAGGCAGACCCGGGTCGCCGGCTCAGCCTCGTCGCCCCACGATTGCCGAGGAGACCTCCAGGATCGCCCGCGTGATGTTGATGCCTCGCGGACAGGCATCCACGCAATTGAAGACCGTCCGGCAGCGCCATACACCGTTCTCGTCGGAGAGGATGTCGAGCCGCTCGGCCGCGCCTTCGTCCCGCGAGTCGAAGATGAAGCGGTGAGCCTGGACTATCGCCGCCGGGCCGACGTACTCGGGCCGTGCCCAGAACGAGGGGCACGAACTGGTGCATGCGGCGCACAGGATGCACTTGGTGGTGTCGTCGTAGCGCGCCCGCTGCTCGGCGGTCTGGAGGCGTTCGCGTTCGGGCTCGGGCTGGTCGTTGAGCAGGTACGGCTTGACGGAGCGGTACTTCGAGAAGAACCCGCTCATGTCGACGATCAGGTCCTTCACGACGGGCAGGCCCGGCAGCGGTGCGACCGAGATCTTCTTGCCGAGCTGGTCCACTCGGATGCGGCAGGACAGGCGGTTGCGATTGTTGATCAGCATCGCATCGGAGCCGCAGATGCCGTGGCCGCATGAGCGGCGGAAGCTGACAGAGCCGTCCTGCTCGGCCTTGACCTTGATCAGCAAGTCGAGGACGCGGTCCATCGGTGCGCTCTCGACCTGGTATGTAACCCAATGCGGCCCGGCGCCGGCAGGCGCCTGATCGGTCTCGGGATCGTAGCGGAGGATGCGGAGTTCGACGTTCATCACAGCCTCAGTACGTCCGCGGTTTCGGTTCGAATCGGGTGATCGAGACCGGCCTGTACTTCAGCGTCGGCCCGGCCGGCCCCTTGTAGGCCAGGGTGTGCTTCAGCCACTGGGCGTCGTTGCGTTCCGGGAAGTCCTCGCGCGAGTGTGCGCCGCGACTTTCGGTCCGGTTCAGGGCTCCGGCGGTCATGACTTCCGCGAGATCCAGGAGGTAGCCCAGCTCTTGGGCCTCGAGCAATTCGGTGTTGAAGGTGGCGCCGCAGTCAGTGATCGAGATGGAGCCAAAGCGGCCCTTCAACTCGCGGACCTTCGCCAGGGCCGCGGTCAGGAGGGTGCCGTCGCGATATACGCCGACGTTGTCCATCATCACGTCGGCCAGCTCGTGTCGGATCGCCGACGCGGACTCGCCGGTGGCGGCTCGGCCTCGGATCGCCTCCATCTCGGCGCGGATCGGCTCCGTGGCGTCGGCGATCGGCCGCGGCCGCTCCACGCCTTGGACGTAGCGCGCCATCTGACGTCCGGCCCGCCGCCCGAAGACGAGCAGATCCACGAGGGAGTTCGTCCCGAGGCGGTTGGCGCCGTGGACACTTACGCACGCGCACTCGCCTGCCGCGAAAAGCCCCGGAACGACGGTGGCCTTTCCGTCCCGAATGACTTCGGTCGAGACGTTGGTCGGGATGCCGCCCATTGCGTAGTGGGCCGTCGGCTGAACCGGAACCGGCTCCTTGAGCGGTTCCACGCCCTGGTAGACGCGCGCGAAGTCGGTGATGTCGGGGAGCTTCTCCTCGATTACCTTGCGGCCGAGGTGGCGGACGTCCAAATAGAGGTAATCCTTGCCCCCGATACCGCGACCGGCCCGAATCTCCTGGTACATCGCCCGACTGACCATGTCGCGGGGGGCCAGTTCCATGAGCTTGGGCGCATAGCGCTCCATGAACCGCTCACCGAGGTCGTTGAGGAGCGTGCCGCCCTCGCCTCGGGCGGCCTCGGAGAGCAGGATCCCAATGCCCACAATCCCCGTCGGGTGGAACTGGAAGAACTCCATGTCCTGGAGCGGGATGCCGTGGCGGTAGCACAGGGCCACGCCGTCGCCGGTCAGGCTGTAGGCGTTCGAGGTGATTCGGAACATCCGCCCGTAACCGCCGGTGGCCATCAGGACGGCCTTGGCCCGGAACGTGTGGAGCTGGCCATCGGCCACGCGGTAGGCAACCACTCCTGCCGCTCGCCCGCCGTCACCCGGCTCGCCCCCCTCGAAGAGCAGATCCACGACCTGGTACTCGTCGAAGAACTTCACGCCGTGCTTGATGCACTGCTGGTAGAGCGTCTGCAGGATCATGTGGCCGGTTCTGTCGGCCGCGAAACAGGCACGCCGGATGGGCCCCTCGCCGTAGTTGCGGGTGTGGCCGCCGAACTTGCGCTGGTCGATCTTGCCTTCGGCCGTGCGGTTGAACGGCAGGCCCATGTGTTCGAGCTCGATGACCGTCTCGATGGCCTCGCGAGCGAGCACCTCGGCGGCGTCCTGGTCGACGAGATAGTCGCCGCCCTTGACGGTGTCGAACATGTGCCACTCCCAATGGTCCTCCTCGAGGTTGCCGAGAGCGGCGCAGACGCCGCCCTGGGCGGTGCCGGTGTGGGAGCGGGTGGGATAGAGCTTCGTCAGGACGG
>CAZRUC010000153.1:0-6151 GCA_964603175.1 uncultured Anaerolineaceae bacterium | reverse complement strand
GGCAGCAGGTTGCCCTGCGGCACATTGTCCAACGCCATGCCGCTGGCCATCGGCAGCCAGCGACCGAGGTCGCCGAGAAGGTTCATCGCTATTCCCTCGACCAGGGCGATCCAGGCCAGAGAAACGGCGATGGCCGTGCCGAGGTTGCGCACCAGCGCCCCCAGGGCGACTCCGATGGCCGCGTAGAGCGGCATCCACAAGGCTACGCCGACGAGCGTTTGCCAGACCTGAGCGGCAGCCGGGTCGAAGGCGACGCCCTTTGATGCGAACCACAGGGCTGCGACGATCAACGCCGTTGTCGCGCTGAGAATGCCGTACACGAGGCCGAGGCCAGTGTATGCGACGAGCTTGGCGGCCAGCACGCGCGACCGGCGCGGCGTGGACAGGAACGTATCCGTGATCGTGCCGTCGCGGTACTCGCCGGCCACGGCCATTATCCCGAGGACCAGCACCAGCAGCGAGCTCATGCCGGCGTGGCAGAGGATCAGCCGGGCCGCTCCGGGGCTCTTGAAATCCAGCCCGGCCACGGCCATGCCGCTCATGCCGAGCGTGATCAGACCCAGCTGGGCGCCCAGGATGAGCCAGGGCGCTCTCGAAGTCCTGAGCTTGAAGAGTTCGTTGGCGATGAGATTACGCATCATTCGAGTTCCTCAGTGGCGGCGCGCGTTACTGCGCGGCGCGGGGATTTGGTCGTGACAGGAGTCGTCGAGCTCTGGCCGCTGGTGGCGCTTCGTCCGACGAGGTGAGCTGGAGGAACGCGGCCTCGAGCGATGCGCTGTCGGCGGTCAGCGCGCTGAGAGCGATTTGCTCCTCCGCCGCTACCTGACCCACGCGTTCGGGCGATGAGCCGACGACCTCCAGGCCTCCGGCCACGACCCGTACGCCGTAGCCCGCCCTTTCGAGAGCGTCGCGCAGGCGATCTTGCTGGACAGCCCGGACCGAGACGGTTCCGCTGCCAAGCTCGTCGAGCGAACCGGCGAAGCGGAGTTTCCCGTGGTCGATGATCACGACTCGATCGACCGTCTGGGCCACCTCGCTCAGGAGGTGACTCGAGATCAGCACGCTTCGGCCCTCGGCGGCGAGACCCTGAAGCAGCGTTCGAAGCCACGCGATCCCCTCCGGGTCCAGACCGTTGGCCGGCTCGTCGAGGATCAGCACTTCGGGTTCGCCCAGGAGCGCCCCGGCCAGGCCGAGTCGCTGGCGCATGCCCAGCGAGTACGCCGACGCGCGCCGGTCGGCAGCATCGGTCAGGCCGACGAGATCCAGCATCTCGTCAACTCGCCGATCCCCCACTCCGGCGCCGGCCGCCAGGACTCTCAGGTGGTCACGGCCGCTGCGTCCGGGACGACTCGCCCCGGATTCGAGGACCGCGCCGACCACTCTCCGTGGGTTCGGCAGGTCCTGGTAGCGGCGCCCGTCGATGAGGGCCTGGCCACTCGTGGGTCGCACGAGCCCGACCAGCGATCGCAACGTGGTGGTCTTGCCGGCACCGTTGGGTCCGAGGAAGCCGGTGATCTTGCCGGACGGCGCGTCGAAAGTGAGCCCGTCGACGGCAAGCACGCGGCCGAAGCGTTTCGTCAGTGAGTTGATAGTGACAGTCGCCATGGAAGCCCTCCCGGGCTGAGCTGCCAGGCAGCCGGAGACGCGGCCAGCGTGGCGGTGGGATGTATGAGCAAGTGTTCATGAACAGGCGCTCATAATACCCAGGCCCACGGCGGGCGTCAAGAAGAAGCGGCTGACGGTCAGCTAGGCAGACCAGGGCCACATCTGCATGGTCGACGGCACGGGATACCCGCTTGCCGGCTGGACGACCGGGCACCTGGCGGAACCAGCCCTCTTCTTGCTTGACGCTGACTGCCCTGTGCATAGGCTGACCTTACCGCGATACGGGCGCGTCCCAGCCAAGTCCCAGCGCAGGAGGGCACCATGCCCAAATACCTCATCACCGGCAGCTATTCCCCGAGTGGCATCAAAGGGGTTCTTGCGGAGGGGGGCTCCGGCCGCCGCGCAGCGGTTGAGAAGCTCGCTTCGTCGGTCGGTGGAAAGCTCGATACGTTCTACTTCGGCTTCGGGAAGGACGACTTCTACGTCACCGTGGACCTCCCGGGCAACGAAGCGGCTGCGGCCGTCTCGATGATCGTCGGTGCGGCCGGAGGAGCGAACTCCCGAGTGGTCGTCCTGCTCACGCCGGAGCAGGTTGACGCCGCGGCGAAGCTGTCGCCGAGCTACCGAGCGCCCGGCGCCTAACGGACACCAGGCGGTGTTCATGCCCGAGGGCGACTACCGCAACTGGGATGAGATCGACGCGTGGGCCGACGGCATCGCCGTGAACTAGGGGCGAATGGGCAGACCCAGGACGCGCAGCTCGGAGCGCAGCTGGACCGCATCCACGAATCGGACGGCAGTCATGCCGAGTGACGTCGCCGTGGCCACGTTGCGATCCCAATCGTCGATGTAGACCGTGTTCCCGGGCGTCAGCTTGAAGCGGGCCAGGAACTCGCGAAAGATGGCCGGATCCGGCTTGCCCACCTTGACCTCGCCTGAGATGAGGATGCCGTCCATCCCCTCGAGGAACGGATACAGCGGCCGGGTCACCGCGAATGTCTCGGCCGACCAGTTGCTCAGGGCATAGGTTCGCAAGCCGGCGCGCCGCAGCTCCCCAAGGATCGCCACGGTCCCCTCGAAGGCCCCGCCAAGCATTTCCCGCCAGCGGTGCTGGTAGGCGGAGATGAGCTCGGCCTGTTCTGGGTGCGCGGCCAGCAGCTCCGCCACGCCCTCCGCGATGGGGCGGCCGGCGTCGGACCGAGCGTTCCATTCCGGGGTGCAGACCTCGGCGAGGAACCGCTCCATCGCGGCCTCGTCGCCGAAGAGCTTGCGGTAGAGGTAGCGCGGGTTCCAGTCGATCAGGACGCCGCCGAGATCGAACACGACTGAGGTGATGTGCGGCGCCATACCTGGATCGTACCCGACGGAGTTCAATTCGGTTTCAGCGGCTAGAGTTGCATCGTCGTAGTTTCGGGGAGACGTGATGGAGTCCGAGGATTCCCAGTACAGGGCGCTGCGGTCGAGCGCCATCTTCGCGCAGGCGCAGAGTCTCGATGCTCAGTTGCGCCGGTCGGAGCCGATCGAAACGCAGCTCCTATGGCACAGCCCGACTGCTTCCGCCTACCGGGTCGGCTTCGACCTGCAGGTGCTCGACAGGGAGCTGCGGCGGGCCGCGGCGATCGTGCAGGGCTGGCAGGACGATCTCCCTCTTCCACGGCCGGTATCCGCGCAGCAGGGTCACCTGGACATAGCGTCGTCGTCGGCCGGTTCGTTCGACGCCGTCCTGGGGGCCGTGGGCGTGGTATCGACGGTCTTGCTCTCCGATCCCGTCCAGTTGCTGCTCACCGCCCAGGCGCTCATCTCAGCGCCGTTCACCATCAAGGCCTGGCTCGGGCGAAAGCACGACGACCCGATCGGCGAGCCGACCGTGACCCTCGAGCTTTCGGGCGTCGGAAGGGCAACCGGGCGGCGGATCCAGTTCAGCCGGACCTACGCCGACGGCACCGAAGACCTCATCGTCGTCGAATAGCGTTCGCAGATCTAGAACTCCCAGCCCCAGCCTCGGAGGACAACGCATGGTCGCCCGCATCGGGCCAGGGTTCGGCCGGTTGCTCGGCTTCATCGTCGACCTGCCCCCGATACGCCGATTTCGCGCGATCTACGCCGCCTACGACTCGGCAGGCGGCAGCCTTCTGGCCGAAGGCCTGGCATACAGCGCTCTGTTCGCCGGGCTGACCGGGCTGCTATTCGCCGTCGGCATCCTGGGCTACGTGGTCCCGTCCGAAACGGACCGGCAGCGGATCATCGACGGCTTCAGCGGCCAGCTGGCCCCTCTCGCGCCGATCGCGAGGGACGCGCTCGACAACGTCGCGTCGCACGCGGGCGCGCTTTCGATAATCGGACTGGCAGGGCTGGCATGGGGCGCGAGCCAGTTCTACGGCGCTCTCGACAATGCGCTCGGACGCGTCTTCGCCCAGGCCCCCGCACGTGGCGCGCTCGACCGGATCCTGCGCGGGTTCGTCTCGGTCCTGCTTCTGGTGGGCGGGCTTCTATCGGGGATCGTCATTTCCGCAGTCCAGGCCCTCGTGATTGGTGGGGTCGGCGAGGGCCACGCCGGGGATGCGGTCCGGACCCTGTCCGTGGTGGCTTTCCCGCTCGTGACGGCAGCGGTCGTCGTGATCGCGGTCGGGGTGCTGTATCGCGTGGTCCCGAACATGGACGTGCCGCTCCAGGCGCTTCGCCTGCCGGCCTTCGTCGCGGGGCTCGTGTTGACGGCCCTGACCGAGTTGCTGGTCTACATCGCGCCGCTTCTCACCGGTGCGCTGTCCGTTTTCGGGGGCGTGGCCACCGTTTTCGCGGCGCTGGCCTGGCTCCATCTGGCCTTCCAGGTCCTGCTGCTGGGCGCCTCGTGGACCCGCGTGCGGCTGGACGAAGCGAGCCAGGCAGCGCGGCTATCGGAGGCCCAGGACGCGCCAGTCGTCGTCGCCGGCCGCTGACGACTTGACGGCCTCGAAGAAGGCTCGGATGTCGCCGACCAGCAGCTCGGGCGACTGGTGGGCGGCGAAGTGGCCGGGCTGGTCGAAGACGTGCCACGACACGACGTTCTTGTGGTCGCGCTCGACCAGACGGCGGATCGCCTTGAAGTCGAGGCTGAACTGCGCCAACGCCACCGGGATTGTCGTTGGGGTCGTGGCCCGACCGGCCGTCGCGTTCTCGCGATACAGGCGCATCGCCGACGCGGTGGTCCCGGTCAGCCAGTAGAGGGTGACGTTGGTCAGGATGAAGTCGTCGTCCACGAGTTGCGAGGCGAATATCTGGCTGTTCCAGGCGAGCAGCCCGACCGGCGAATCGGCCAGGGCGTGGGCCACAGTCTGCGGCGACACCGATTGGACGCGGTCGTAGGTCAAGTTCGCGTCGGCCCACTTCATGTCGTCGATCGCGGCCTGTTCTTCGGGCGTGGGATCGTCCAGCTCGCCGGGGACGCCAGCCGGCAGCGAGAACAACTGCGTTACGTGGGCGCCGACGACGCGCTCGGGGTAGGCCCGCGCCAGCTCGAGGGAGACGTCGCTGCCCCAGTCGTTGCCTACGGCGCCGAAGCGCTCGTAGCCGAGGCGGCTCATCAGCTCGGCCCAGGCCGCCGCGATGCGCCGCGTGTTCCAGCCGCGTTCGGTCGTGGGTCCGGAGAACCCGTACCCCGGCAGGGACGGGATGACGAGGTGGAACGCCGGGCCATCGCTGACCCCGGCGGCAGGATCGGACAGTGGGCCGATCACGTCGAGCCACTCCACGAAGGAGCCCGGCCAGCCGTGAGTGACGATCAGTGGTACGGCACCCTCGACGCGAGATCGGATGTGGAGGAAGTGGATTCGCTGGCGGTCGATAGTCGTCGTGAATTGCGGGAATTCGTTGAACCTCGCCTCCCAGGCGCGCCAGTCGTACCCGTTGCGCCAGTACGCGGCGAGCTTGCGGACGTAGTTGCCCGGCATGCCGTAATCCCAGCCGGGGCCGGCGATCTCTTGGGCCCAACGGGTGCGGTCCAGTCGCTCACGGAGCTCGTGGAGGTCCGCCTCGGGAATGGCCACCTCGAACGGAAACACCTCGTTGTCGGCCACGAATCCTCCCACGCTGAGCTGCCCGTCGATAGGGCGACGATGAGCCGCCTCAGCGGCAGTTTGCCTCGCTGCTACCGGTCGTCGCGGCAGGCGGGCCAGCGCGGCCGCCGATGTCGATCTGGGCGTAACCGGCACGTCGGTTGGGCAGGACGACCGGACTGGTCGTTCGAGAACAAGTCCAGGCGAGGAGATCGACAGATGGCAACTCATGTGATTCACGTCGAAGTGGTTGGCCAGGACGGGCCGAAGCTGCAGAAGTTCTACGCGGAGGCGTTCGGCTGGGGCATCGACACCAACAATCCCGACGGCTACGGGATGCACCGCGACGAGAACGGACTCACCGCCGGCATCGGCAAGGCCCCCATGGGCGGGGACGGGCACGTGACCTTCTACGTGCACACCGACGACCCGAAGGGAACCCTGGAGCGCGTCGAGAAGCTGGGCGGGAAGGTCATCATGCCGCTCACCCAGGTCGCTCCCGAAACGACGATCGC
>CAZRUC010000152.1:0-6160 GCA_964603175.1 uncultured Anaerolineaceae bacterium | reverse complement strand
CGATGCGGCGGCGCAGAGCCTGCAGGGCTGCATGATGTCGGGACTTGACTGTGCCGATCGGAATGCGCAGTCGGTCGGCGATCTCGGCCAGGGAGAGTTCGCCCCAATAGCGAAGAACGACGACGATGCGGAGCTCCGGGCTCAGCACCGACAGGGCTCGGCCGATGGTGTCTCGAGCCAGGGCCGCCCTGAAGGGATCGCCGCTCTCGGCGTCGACTTCTTCGATGTTCAGGGTGCGATGCCGGGCTCGCTGTCGAAGTCGAGTCCGGCATACGTTCACGAGGATCTGGCTGAACCAGGAATGGAACTTGTCGCGCTCGCGCAGGTTCGGCCAGCCCCGCCATGAGCGCACGCTGGCCTCCTGGACGGCATCCTGCGCCTCTACGGCGTCGGCCAGAATGTAGCCGGCGAGCCGATATGCCATGGGCAACTCGCCAGCGATGGCGCCGGCAAAGTCGGCGTCGTAGGTCTGGTCTCGCAGGGCCGCGGACCTCGGCGTCGATCGGACCGACTCTGCGTTCAAATATGCTTCTTTGGCGAACATGCCGCGCTCTCCAGGCGGACCGAAAGGGTCGCTCATGGGTGAGACTCGCCGTGGCGCCTGTAGGTTCGGTTCATGTTCGCGATCCGGCCCGCCCTCAGGATCCGGCTCGTGGTCGGCGACCGTCGGCGAGCAACGCCTCCAGGGCGAGCTGGCTCCAGGTCTCCATCCGATCGTAGACCTCGCGCACCTTTGCGACCGTCTCGAACGCTCCGCTGAGCTTGTGTGTCTCGCGCACACCCACACTCCGGCCCGCGGCATCGGCGACGAACACGACTCCGAGGTGATGCATGCCCACCTCGACGGTGTCGTCGTTGAGGAGGCCCAGGAAACTGAACTCCGGGACGAAGTCGGCCTCGACTTCCTCTTGCCACTCCCTCGAGAGCCCGCCCAGCACCGAACCGTCGCCGGGGTTCATGTGGCCGCCGACGCCGA
This sequence comes from uncultured Anaerolineaceae bacterium, assembly GCA_964603175.1. Classification (GTDB taxonomy): domain Bacteria; phylum Chloroflexota; class Limnocylindria; order Limnocylindrales; family CSP1-4; genus Fen-1039. Next base: position 5,184 of record CAZRUC010000152.1, on the reverse strand, counting down.
TCGTGAAGTGGTCGTGGAGTCGGGCGTCGCCGCCGGCGCGCGTCCTCTTCATTAGGAATATCCGCTCTCCGTCACGGAGTACCAGGTACGGAATTATCTGTTTGAGGGTTCGGTCCACCTCTGTGGCAGGCCTCGGGAAGTATTTGCCGTCAACCTCTATTCGGTGGAATACCTCTGTCGGGTCACCGGTCCAAACACCGCGCCATGCAGGCAGGCCGGCAAGAAGGGCGTCGCGCGGGACGGCGTAGACGAGCTCGTCGGGGCTGCCCATCGACGCTAACCCCCAGCCAGTCGGTCGCGCGCGGCGGCGAAGCGGTTTCGCAGGCGATCTGCGTCCGGCCCGTTGGTAGCTTCAAGTTCCGCCAGCCACTCGTCGATGACGGTTCGCATGTCCCGCAGCCGGGCCGCGATCGCGCCGAAGTTGGTGGCGGCTATTCCGGCGCCCATCGAGGGTTCCCCTAGCGCCAGCCGGGTCATGCCGGCCCAGCCGGTTGCAGCCAGCTTCTCAGCCGCGGGCCAGTCCGCCCGGGGTGCGTGGCCGGGCCGTCCCGCAACGGCCTCGACGAGTGCCGCGGAAATCACCAGCGGCATATGGCTTATTGCAGCCACGGCGCTGTCGTGGGCCTCGGCGGTCATCGGGACCTCCACCGCTCCACAGCCCTCGATGAGCGCCCGAACCCGCTGAGTGTCGGCAAGCGTCGCTTCGGCGCCGGGCACGGTGACCCAGGGCCGCCCTACCAAAAGGTCTGGAACCGCGGCGGCGTAACCGCTCAGTTCGCGACCGGCCATCGGATGCCCGCCCACGAAATGGAGCCCCGACATATCCGCTCGGGCCACGATCTGTGTCTTGGCGCTGACCGTATCTGTCAGGGTGGCGTCGCCGAGGGCGGCTCGCAACGGCCCGCCCAACCGGTCGAGCAGGTCCAGGCACGTCAGCGGCGGAGCGGCGAGCAAGACCAGGTCGGCGCCGCGCAATGCCTTCTCGAGCGTATCCGGGGCTGTGTCGACGACACCATCACGGACCGCTTGCTCCACTGAGGCTCGGGTCCTGCTCCAGGCGGTGATCTTCCACGGCCCAGCGGAGCCGGGCTCGCGCTCGCGCAGGGCCCGCGCGACGGAGCCGCCGATGAGCCCGAAGCCAACAATCGTTAGTCTCACCGCCCCATTATGGAGCCCGCGAGGGCGAGGTCAGGGCGCAACTTGGGTTCTGCACGCCCACCGAGCCGCTTGGACCTTTTGGGTGAGTGTGCAGGTACTGAAAGCTCGACTAGAATGGCGGGCGGCAGCGGCCATTCACTGCGGTTTAACAATCCAACCGCAATTGCCGACAACGAGGGCTACAAGATGCTCGACTCGTCTGGCGAGAACCGACCCATCAGGGTTCTGCTCGTAGACGACCATCAGCTGCTTACAGGCGCACTCTCCCAAATGCTGAGCCGCGAGCCGGACATCATCGTCGCCGGCGTTGCCGGGACGGTCGCCGAGGCCAAGGCCATGGCCCGCGAGCGACTCGATGTTGTGCTGATGGACTATCGTCTCCCCGACGGCACCGGCGCCGAAGCCACCCGGGCGATCAAAGCCCGCTGGCCCGCGGCGCGTGTAGTGATGCTGACGGCTCTGACCGACGACGAGACCGTTCTCGAATCGATCCAGGCCGGCGCCGACGGCTATTTGACCAAAGACCGTGCCATCGATGAGGTGGTGAGTGCCGTCCGAGCCGCATACGCGGGAGAGACGTTGCTGCCGCGATCGGTGATCGTCGGCATCGCTCAGCGTGTCGCTGCAGCCAGGGAGCGCGGCACGGAGCGCCGCCAGATCGAGCCTCTTACTCCCCGCGAGCTGGAGGTTCTGAAGGCTCTCACCGAAGGACTCGCTACCCCGGAGATCTGCGAGCGGCTTTACATCGCCCCGAACACGCTGCGAACCCACGTCCAGAACATCATGGGCAAGCTCCGAGTCCACTCCAAGCTCGAGGCCGTCGCGTTCGCTCTCCGGAACCGGCTCGTCGAGCCGCCGCGCTCAGAAGACAGCCTCTTCTAGACCGGGCGGCGACGCGAAGAAACCCTACGCTCCGCGTGACGCCTCTCGAGGTCGACGGCGGGCGGCTCCGGAAGGGTCTGGCGCCTCGAGAAAGCGCGCCTGCTGTCCAGGTTGCGCCGGTCGTCGTGGAGGGAGGCTCCGCAACGCGGGCAGCGCCGCTCCTCGGCAAACAACTGGGCCAGCGCAACCGTGGCCCACACGGTACGCCCGCAAATGAAACACGCGAGTCGTGGCATACCCGGATGCTACGTCATCGCGCGACCCCGCGAATGCCGAACGAGTGGTTAGGAATACGTCGGATTTGGGATGCCCCGTCGAATATCACCGGCAATCATGTAACTAGTTCGTCCGACACTTCCCGCCGATCGCTACCTCCTCCTCCAGCGATCGGCTGCCCGGAAACGGGAATCAAAGAGCCGCGCCGTAAGGCGCGGCTCTTTGCTGTTGCGACGATGCCGTTAGCCCGCGTGCGCGAGGGCCTCTTCGACTTCCTTGGCCGGATACTCGTAGTCCTCGAGTTTCCCGGACAGGTATGCCTCGTACGACGTCAGGTCGAAATGGCCGTGGCCGGACAGGTTGAAGAGGATCACCTTCTTCTCGCCGGACTCCTTCGCATCAAGGGCGATGTCGATCGCGGCCCGGATGGCGTGCGTCGATTCCGGCGCCGGCAGAATCATCTCCGTGCGAGCGAACAGCACCCCGGCCTCGAAGCACGGGATTTGATGAACACTTCGGGCCTCGATGAAGCCGTTTTCCTTTAGCAGGCTGACCTGCGGCGACATGCCGTGGTAGCGCAACCCGCCGGCGTGGATCGGCTCCGGGATGAAGTCGTGCCCGAGCGTGAACATCTTGACCATGGGAGCCATCTTGGCGGTGTCGCCGTAGTCGTACATGTAGGTGCCGCGGGTGAGGCTCGGAGCAGCCTCGGGCTCGACGGCGATGACCTGATACTTGCGCCCGCCCCGGAATGTCATACCCAGCCACGGGAATGTCAGGCCGGCAAAGTTGGACCCGCCGCCGGCGCAGGCGATGATGACGTCCGGCTCTTCGCCGGCCATTTCCATCTGGAGGATCGATTCCTGACCGATCACCGTCTGATGGAGCATGACGTGGTTGAGGACCGAGCCCAGCGAGTAGTGCGTGTCTTCACGCATGACGGTGTCCTCGACCGCCTCGCTGATGGCGATGCCCAGAGAACCGGAGCTGTCCGGATGCTGGGCCAGGATCGCGCGGCCCGCGGCCGTGTCCATGCTCGGGCTGGCTACGACGCTGGCGCCGTAGGTCTCCATGAGGATGCGCCGGTACGGCTTCTGGTTGTAGCTGGCCCGCACCATATAGACCTTGATCTCGATGCCGAACATGGCTCCGGCCGCGGCCAGAGCGCTGCCCCACTGCCCGGCTCCGGTCTCGGTCGCGATGCGTTTGATGCCCTCTTCCTTGTTGTAGAAGGCCTGGGGGATCGCGGTGTTCGGCTTGTGGCTTCCGGCGGGGCTGAGCCCTTCGTACTTGAAGTAGATGTGGGCCGGAGTGTCGAGCGCCTTTTCGAGTCGGCGGGCGCGGATGAGGGGGCTGGGGCGGAAGAGCGTATAGGCATCGCGGACGGGCCCCGGGATCTCGATCTCGCGCTCGGTTGAGACTTCCTGCAGGATCAGGGCCATGGGGAAGAGCGCGGCGAGATCGGCTGGACCGAGCGGTTGATGCGTTCCCGGGTGGAGGGGCGGCGCCTGCGGAACGGGCAGATCCGCGGCGATGTTGTACCAGGACCGAGGGATCTTGTCCTCGTCCAGCATGAAACGGGTGCGCTCGACCATGCCACTCCTCCCGCCGGAATGCCGGCGACCTGAATTTGTCTCAGCCCCACCGCACGCCCCACACGGCTGTGGTGGCGCAAGCCTAGCGGCTCCGAGCCGGATGGTGCAAGACGGCCCGATCCGACTCCGGCGACGGGACGGCGGCCGGTTCCGGCAAGCGCATGCGCGTCGCGGTCGGGCTAGGGCGCCTGAAGCGGCGCTTCTGAGACGACCTCGTACCGAGTCGGGCCCCGGCCGAGGACACTCTTGTAGAGGACGATCCGGTCCGCCGTCCAGGCGAGGCGTAGGTCGCGCGCGGCTTCGACCAGGCGGCGCGCAGCGTCATCTGCGCCCGGCACCCCGTCGGTGCGCGCAAGTGTCAGGTGGGCCTGGAGGGGCCGGTCGTCCGACGTCCAGCCCAGTAGGGCGAGTTCCGTGTTCAGCCGAGCGGCCAGCGACTGCAGCTGTGGCGCTCCTTCGGCAATGCCGAGCCACAGGACTCGGGGGTATTGCTGGGTCGGAAACGCGCCGCCGCCCGAGAGTGCGACCGTGAAGGCCGACTCTTCGCGCGCCGCCGCCTCGATTGCCGCCCCGAGCTCGGCCTGGCGGACGTCCGGCGTCGCTCCCAGGAACCGCAGCGTGAGGTGCAACCCCTCGATGCGGACCCAGCGCGGTTGCCCGGCCGCGCGTTCTTCGATCGATGCCGCAGGGCCGGCCAGGCGCTCCATCAGCTGGCCGACGGCCGTCCGCACGGCACCCTCTACCGGGACGGCGACGAACAGCCGGCTCGTGCCCGGCGGATCGTCCTCGGGGCGGCGGAACTCCCGCCGCGGCCCATGCGCTCGCGCGTGACCCGGGTATCGGGCTTCTCTCATGCCTGCTGAGCCTCTCCGAAACGATCGTCAGGCTCCGTGGCCTTCGCCCAGGTAGACCTGCCGATCGTGCAACAGTATCTCGCGCGCTCGGGTTAGCTCGCTCCAGCCGGCGATCTCGACTGCCTTGTTCTCGAGCAGCTTGTAGGTCTGGAAGAAGTTCTCGATTTCTCGCAGGCGATGAGGCGAGACGTCGGAAAGCTCGTTGTAATGCGCGTACTGCGGATCCGCGACGGCTACGCACAGGACCTTGAAGTCGAAGCCGTTCTCGTCGCGCATCTCGAGGCCGCCGACGGGCCTGGCCCAGACGCGGCACCCTGGGAAGGTCCCCTCGCCGATGAGCAACACGGCGTCGGTATGGTCGCCGTCATCGGCGCGAGTGCCCTCGATGAAGCCGTAGTCAAAGTTGTAGTAGACGGCCGACGAGAGGACTCGATCGAGTCGAATGACGCGCGCCTGCTCGTCGAACTCGTACTTGTTGC
>CAZRUC010000151.1:0-6198 GCA_964603175.1 uncultured Anaerolineaceae bacterium | reverse complement strand
TCGAAGCTCTCCGCCGCTGGCGCCGCGAGCGCGCCTCCACGGACGGCGTGCCGGCGTATGTCGTGGCCCACGACACGACCCTCGCCGAGATCGCCGAGGAGCGTCCACGTACGCTGCCGGCGCTCCGTCGCATCAGGGGCATGGGACCCACGAAGCTCGAGCGTTACGGCGCCGAGATCCTCGCCACCATCGAGGCAGCGGGATAGAGATCGGCTCCTAACCGCGAACGGACCGCGTCGGGCAATTGCGAGGGGCACAAACGCCATCGAGGCAAGGAGCAGTAGCGGCACGCCAAGATCCCCCCGCGCGGGGTTCGTGGGTCCGCCCCCGGTTGCCGTCGACGGCGGGGTCGGCACCGAAGAGGCCGCGATCGTGGGCGCGATCGTGGGCGTCGGCGCGACCGACGTGTCCACGGCAAAGTCGAAGGTCGTGGGCGCGGCAACGTTGCCCGCCACGTCAACGGCCGTGGCCACGACTCTGTGCGCCCCGTCGGCGAGCGGCCCGATCTGCAGCGACCACGCTCCCGCGCAGTCAATCGCCACTTCTGGGCGTGGCGCGTCGTGTACAGTTGGCTCCGATCTGCGCCCCTCGGTGCCGAAGTCATGGCCGCTTGATGGCCCGAAAGTCGGATAGCCGTAGAAGGTCGCAGTCGATTAGGGTGGACGCCATGACTGACAGTTCGACCCGTATCTGCCCCTGGTGTTCTACCCCGATACCTGCCGGAGCAGCCGCCTGCCCAAAGTGCGGTGCCGCGGTCGAAGGCGCGACGGTCCTGGAGATACCCGGAGTCACCGTCCCGGATCCAAAGGCATCGCTGAGTTTCGACGAGGGCCTGGTGCCCGCTGCGCCCGTCGACGAAGCGGCCGTCCAGCCACCGTCCGAGGCGGTCCGTCTCGAGATGCGCAAGATGGAACTCGAGGCCGAGATCGCGAACGCCGGCGGCGTCGTAATGAACGCGACGGGGGACGAAGCGATCGTTGTCGGGCGGCCGTCGGAAGAGGCGATCGAGGCCCTGAAGGCGGGGCTTCTCGACGACACCGAGTTTGTCGCCGAAATGGATGCATCGGAGCCGACCGCCCAATAGCATCGCGGGGGCGCGGCTTGACTTGCACCTACCCGCACGCTTAGCCTGCCGTCAATGCGACGCCGCCTGGCAGCGGTCATGGTGCTCACCACCCTGATCTGGCTGCCTACCGTCAATATGCCCCCGGTCGCCCAAGCAGCGAGCAAATGCACCGGCTGGACGAGCACGCGAGTGCCGCCCACGACGATTCGCGTCCTGCGCACGACCGGCTCGGCGTCGGGCAAGGTCCAGACGGTCGACTTCAAGAGGTACGTCGAAGTCGTCGAGCAGGCGGAGTGGCCGGCCAGCTGGCCGGCTGAGGCCCTGAAGGTCGGCGCAATCGTGGTCAAGCAGTACTCCTGGTACTACGCCATGAACTACCGCGGGGGCACCGGCTCCGGCGGCTGCTACGACGTCGTCGACAACACCAACGACCAGGTCTACCAGCCCGAAACCAGGACTCCGGCGGCGAGCGAGATCGCAGCGGCCGAGGCGACCTGGACCGAGTCGATCACCAGGGGCGGAGCCTTCGTGCCTACTGGCTATCGTTCCGGCACCAGCACCGCTTGTGGGGCAGACGTGGACGGCACGCGCGTTTACCAGCACAGTGCCTTCGGCTGCGCCGCGGGCGGGATGGCTGCCGACCGGATCCTGCATCTCTATTACGACCCAATCGCCATTTGGTCGGCGCCCGCCAAGCCATCGGCAACGTTCCTCTCACCGCCCGATCTGCTCCAGGTGACGGCCGGCGTATCGGCCACCGCGAGCTGGGCGGAGGAGACCACGGCCGGCGCCACGATCACAGCCCGATCGCTGTCTCTGATGCTCGCCCAACCGGTCAACGGCTCCTGCAGCGTGGACCGCTGGCTGCCGGCTGCGCCGGGCTGGAGTTCGCCCGATGGCTCGCCGCAAACCGCCACGGGGCTCCAGCCGGGTCTCTGCTACCGCTTCGCGCTCCGTCTGACCGATTCGAACGGGATCACCAAATCGAGCCTGTCCGGGACCATGCTGGTCGATCCTCTGGCGCCGACGGTCACGTTCACCGCGCCGGCCCTGGCCATCGCCTCAACTACGACTTCGGCCACGGTGAGTTGGGACGAAACGCTCGCCGATGGAACCGCCGTCGTCAGCCGCACCCTCACCACCGAATCCGCGGCGCAACCCAGTTCCGGGAGCTGCGCCGGCGCGCTTTGGGCGCCTGTGACACAGACCGAGGCAGCTTCGCCCGTAACCGTCTCCGGGCTCCAGCCGCTGATCTGCTACCGCTACCGAGTGACCCTCGCGGATAGCGCCGGGCACACGGGCAGCGCCGTTTCAGGGGTTCTTCTGGTCGGCTGAGTCGCTCTTTGGCGTTCTGGACGGTAGGCCATTCGGGCGCCAGACGCCACCGCTGCTTCTTCCGGGGTACGATGCCTTGTCAGGCGTCGAGGAGCTGCCAGCCCTCGCCCGAAGATCGAGGTGCACCATGGGACTGGGACCAGACGATCAGCTGGGCCAGGAGAACGGACCCAGCATCGGCGGACCGAACCGCCGCGAACAGGCGCGCGAGTCGGCCGAGCGATGGCTCGGGCAACTCCAGGACATGATCGACCAGGCGGGTCGGCAGGCGGCTCCGCTCCTTCGCGACGTCGCTGCCAAGGCGGCCGAACTCGCCGCCGTCGCCGCCGAGAACGCGGGCCCGGTCGCGCACAAGGCCGCGAACGTAACCGAGCACGTGGGCGACCGGCTCGCCGCGAGGAGCAAGGACCTGGCCGCCGACCTCCGCAAGGCGGCCGAAGCTGCCAGGACCCAGCCCGTACAGAACGGCGAGGCCGGGGAGGCCGGGGAGGCCGGTGAAGCGCCGCTGAACGGCGAGTCGAAGCCGGACGACGGAGACGGGGTGTAGCGATCCCGCGCTAGCTCAGTGGCTTCAATATAGCTCTGAACAGGTCGGTTCCGTCCTCACGACAGAGGCGGTACGCCCAGCCATCGTCGTGGCGTGAGACTCTGTCGATGAGCAGTTCGCCGTGGCCGGCGGCGCCGAGATACTCCACGTCATAACGTCGTGGCATCGCGCCCGGCAACACCGGCTCACCGGACAACTCCAGCGCCTCCTCGAAGTAGTCGAGGTAGACGCTGTTGTTGACGTGGTCCATTGGGTCGAGATCGCGACGTCGGACGTGGAAGCGACGCTCGACAGCTTCCGCCGGGATCTCGGGCAGACAGACCTTGAGCATCTCGAAGGTGGCCGTCTGCTCCGCGACGAAGCGACGGAAGTCCGCCGGCACACGCGTCGGAATGCCCCGTTCGTTGGTCATGACCCAGTCGATCTGCAGACGCGCCAGCAGTTCACCCGACGGGTCGTACACCTCGCTCTCGCGCCGCGCGGCGACGCGTCGATAACCGACAACACGCGTGCTGACCATCACCTTGGCGTAGGTGGCGATCGGTTTCAGGATGTCGAGCCGCACGGCGCGCACCAGCCAGAAGAGATTTCGCTCCGAGTACCAGTCGCGCCCGAACCCAAGGAGGGTCGAGTGCTGCCAGGCGACGTCCGCCGCCCAGGCCAGATGGATCGCCGTCCTCATCGTCTCGCTCGGAGTGGACTCCTCGAACCGGACCCAATACGGCCGAACGATTCGATATGGCAGCTGGTCCTCGAGGATCGGATCGGTCATCGGCCGGCCTCCCCAAGCGCGTCGAGCGCCTCGAGGGCGATCAGCGCGGTCTCCTCGTGCCGGGTTGTCGAGCGGGCCAGCCGGAGATCGCACGAACGGCGCGCGTCGAAGACCACGATTGCCACATGCAACGCAACTTCCTCTTCGGCGGCGTTTGCCCGGGCGTCGTCAAGTTGGTTGAGGACGTCCGAGTTGATACCGCGAGCGCCCCATTTGCAGTCGTAGACCTCAGGCCTCCCGTCCGCCTCGACGGTCACGTCGTAGGGATGGATCTCGGCCGGGACCCCGTCGAACAGGACGCGCCGCTCTCTGCGAACCGGCGCGGAGTGCCGGCCAAGCAGCCGCGCGGTGAGCTCCTCCACGACCGCGCCCCGATATGAGCTGCGGGCCTGTTCGCCGCGATTGGCGACCTCGAGGCAGGCGGCGAGGATCCGCTCGGCGCGCTCGCGCATCTCGGCCGGAGCGGAAGCGGCGAAGAGAGCCGGGAAGATGCGGCGCCACCGATCCGGGTCGGTGCGCTCCCCGTTCATCACGGCTCGAGCCAGCCAGCGCTCGGCGGTTGTGGCAGCGACCAGCAACGACGCAACTCGGGCCACAAGCGGGTCGGCCTGTATGCCCGCGTAAACCACGGCGCGTGCGTCGCGGGCGGCGTCCTGGAACCTCATCGGCCGCGGAACGACACGTCGGCGGCGGGTTCATCGACGTCGCCGCCGAGCGCCAGAGCCACGACATGCGGGAACGTGGAGAGCCAGTCGATGGCCTTGTGCGGGTCCGTGATGAGCGCGATCTCGGCGATTGCCTCGTCCACGGCCGCTTCGGCCTCGATCGACGGCGCCGCGCCCGCCGCGCCAGCAGCGCCTGCGGCAAGGGCTCGCAGGCTCGGCGAATAGGCGTCAACGAGATCGGTCACGTATTGCCACTCGTCTTCGACCGACTCGGCCAGATCCGCCAGGCCCTCATAGGCAGCCGCAGCCCTCTCGACGACTTCCGCTCTCTCACTCACGGCCGAAGCGTAGCCGATGTGCCGCGACGAGGGCCACCTACGATCGAGGTCAGTCGCCGCGGTGCCCGGACGAAGCGATGGAGAAGCTGCCCCAGTGACCGGTGTACGCCAGCCAGTCCTCGCTCACGTACTCGACGATCGACGATGCCGGGCCCTCGCGCAGCAGTTCGAGAAGATGCTCGAGGTCGGCGCGCGGGCCCTCTGCAACGCAGCGAAGGCTGCCGTCCTGGTTGTTGGCGACGAACCCCGTCAGGCCAAGGTGAGTGGCGCGCGTGACCACGAAATAGCGAAAGCCGACGCCGTGGACCCGGCCCTTCACCGTGGCTTCGAGGCGGGCGAGCTCGCCGTCACTCATTGCCGGGGCCCGGCGCCCGGCGAGGCGGCCGGAGCCGAGCGCGGCGCCCCCGAGGCCCGAGGCCATGCCAGCGCCAGAACGTCCAGCGTCAGTTCCGGGTTCACGTTCTCGTCGAGTTGCGCTCCGGCCTCGGCGAGTCTAGTCAGAAAGGCCGTGAGCGTGGCCGCCGGCAAGCCCTGAGCGGCCGCTCGAAACTCTTCGATCAGTTCGGGGTCGCCGAGCTGGCCGGCGGTGCCGAGACCCGCGACGGCCACGTCCCGCGCCACGGCGGCCCATATCCCGACGAGCGTCCCGGCGGCCGAACGACGGTCGGAGGCGGACACACGCCCGATCGTCGGGGAGTCGTCGGAGTTGCCGGCGGCCGAGGCGCCGTCGACGGCGCCCGCACTCGGCCCTGTAACTTGGGCATTCTTGCCGGCCGCCCGGGCACCCCGTCGGCGGGGAGTGGTGGTACTCGCGTCCGCCGCAGCGGCGCCGCTCCCCCGTCCCGCGTCCAAAGCGGCATCGAGCGCGGCGGCAGAGCCTGTGAGGCTCCGGATCGTCGCCAGTCGCACTTGCGGACCTGCGGCGAGCATGTCCAGCAAGCCACGGGAAATTTCACCACGCAGCCGGCCAGCGTCGGGCGAGCGTGCGTAGGCGAGCGCCAGACCGGGCGCGCCGGCGGACAATCGCGCCAGCCGGGCTGCTTGCGGCGCGTCGGCCGCGCCGAGATCACCGAGCCAGCGCTCGATTTCGCGGCCCGCCACCGGCCCGAGACGAACTCGGGCGCAGCGAGAGCGTACGGTGGGCAGCAGGCAGTCTTCGTCGTCGGCGCAGAGAATGATCGTTACGCCCTGGGGCGGCTCCTCGAGCAGCTTGAGGAGCGCATTCTGGGCGTCTTCATTGAGCCTGTGGGCTTGCTCGATGAGGGCGACTCGTGCGCCTCCCTCGACGGGGAGCAGCGCCAGTTCGCCGATGAGGTGACGAACCGTCCCGGGCTCGGGGTCGGTCGCCTTGCCGATGCGAACCTGGCCGCCCGGGCCGTCGGGCGCGAGCCTGTGGAGGTCGGGGTGATTGCCGCCCGCGACCTGATGGCAGCCGCGGCTCGTGCGTCAGGGTCGCGCTGCCGGATCTGGATCGA
>CAZRUC010000150.1:0-6261 GCA_964603175.1 uncultured Anaerolineaceae bacterium | reverse complement strand
GCGTAGAACTTCTTGGATCGGTCAAGGTCGGTCACCACCAGCGTCGTCACAGCCAGTGAATCGGCAAGCATCGTCGTCACCTCAATCATGAGCACCGCGGAACGGATCGGCACGCCGACCCAGTGCGAGAACGCGAGCATGCGCGCGCTCCCACTCACTGTCGCGGACGAGGTCGGCCCGCCCGCTGAGTGACTTCGCGGTCTCGGCCACCGCGACGCAGTAGACCCAAGTCATGCTGTCGATTGATTCGCACGCGGCCAGCCCAATACTCGGCCGTAGCGAGGCCGCCGCCGCGTGGAGCGACACCCGGCGCTCTCGTGCGTCCCACAAGGAGCTTCACCATGGCCGATTTCGGACTCTTCCTGGGCTTCGGGCAACCCACCCGAGGACGCGAGGTCCAGGCCGCCAAGGTCTTCGGCGAGACGCTCGCCTATTACGCCGAGCTTCAAAAGCAGGGTGAGATCGAGAGCTTCCAGGTCGCGATCCTCGAGCCTCACGGTGGGGAACTCGGGGGCTTCGTTCTCCTCCGCGGCGAACAGGATCGGCTAGGTAAGGTGCGTGCCTCGGCGGAGTTCCAGCGCCTCCTCCTGCGCGGCGGCTTCATCGTCGACGACATCGGCGTCGTATCGGCCTTGCTCGACGGCGAGGCAGCCCGCTTCGTGAGTCAAGCAGCCGCCCTCACAGCCGACCTGGCCTGAAGCCAGCCGGTCAGGTTCTCGGGAGATCCTGCCACCACGCGTCGCCGAGTTCGAAAGCGGCGGCGACCATCCCTTCGCGCAACCCTTCGGGCACCACGGTCACTTCCTCGAGGCCGTAGTGAGCGAGGATCGCGGCGACGATCAGCAGGCCGGGCGGCAGGATCTTCACTCGGTCGGGATCTTCTCCACTACTCCGGGCCAACTTGCGGGCCGGTTCCGCCAGGAGTTGGGTCGCCAGAGTCGATAGCTTGGCCATGGTCAGAAGTCGATCGCCGGAGCGACTCTTGGTCCGCTCGAGGCCGGCGAGGTTATGGGCCGAGCCGCCGGTCGCCCAGGCACGGGATGGCTTGCCGGCCGGGGCCAATGAGAGGGCCGATCCGATGCGGACGCCACCCAGAGCCCAGCTCAGGGCCTGGGGCGGATCGCCGCGAAGCCCGGCACCGAGGAGCGCCGCGCCCACCGGAAGTGACGCCGACGCGACTGCGCGGTGGCCATCCGTCAGCGTCAGCTCGGTCGAGGCGCCGCCCGAGTCGATGAGCAGCTGCGATCCGGTCGGGTCGAGTCGGTGAACCGCGCCGGCCAGGCCCAGAGCGGCCTCTCGCGCTCCCGAGAGAACGCGCACGGGTTCGCCCAGCTCGCTTGACAGTCGCTCGACGAGGGCCGGTCCATCGGTCGCCCGGCGCAGTGCCTCGGTCGCCCCGATTACGACTCGATCGTTACCTTTGCGGGCGAGATTCAGATAGCGTCTCAGGATCGCCTCGACCCGCGTCGCTGCAGGCTTGCCGACCTGTCCTGTCGTGGCGATCTGACGGCCGAGCTCGAGGAGCTCGCCCTGCTGTTCGACGCGACTGACGACCGGGCCGTCGGCCGAGCCGGACACGTCGGCGATGAGGATGTGGACCGTGTCGCTGCCGATGTCGATGGCGGCGATACGGACGCGCTCGCTCAAACCGCGGCCAGGGCGTCGGCCAGCCCGCGGGTGCCGATCGAGGCTGGCAGGATGGTGAGTACGCCCGCGAGCACGATCGCCGCCGCGACCGCCGGCGAAAGCGCCCCCGTCGCCAGCCCGAGGGAAGCGGCCGCGGCCGGCAAGCCGAGCTGAGCGGCTGCAGCCAGACCGAATCCCCTCCAGCGCGCAGGCGCCGCGACCCGGCTCGCGGCCAGATGGATTGCCACGCCGCTCGCGGCCATGACGAGAGCCAGCAGGATGGCCGATGGATCGCCGGCCAGCGATCGGAGATCGAGCTGGGAGCCGATCAGCACGAAGAAGGCCGGGACGAAGAACCCTTCGGCTATGCCCGAAAGCTGGACCTCGAGACGGTCGGGCTCGCGGATCCGGGCGAGGACGAGGCCTGCCCCAAAGCCGGCGAGCAAGGTCGAACCGCCCGTCCGCGACGCGATGAGCGAAAGCGTGACCAGGATCAGCAGCGTTACCCGGAGTTGAAGCGCCCAACCGCGCGTTCGTGAACGGTCCTGGAGCGTCAGGGCAGGTTGCGATCTCGCGACGCGCTCGCCGAGCCACAGGGCGACCACCGTGCAGACGACGATCAGCGCGTCGCCACCGAGCGCCTCGGGGATCTTCGCGGCGCCGATGAGGGTGAGGGGCATTACCAGGACAGTGAGCGCGTCGGCAAGAGGGATCCATACGAGTAGCAGCGCAACCCCCGGCCCGATGAGACCGCGCTCTTGGAGGATCGGGAATGCGACGGCGGCCGAGCTTCCGGCCAGGAGGACCGGGATCAGGAGGGGCGGTGCGCCGGGCGCGAGAGTCGCGCCTATGGCAAGCCCGACCGGCAACGACAGGAGAGCCGCAATGCCGGCAGCCAGGACTCCGGCCCGAGCGCCCGCGCGCAGGCTGGGAGCGCCGAGGTCCACGTGGGAGCCCGCGACCAGCATGAGCATCGCGAACCCCAGGCCGTACAGGAGGCCGTTGGCGGGAGTCGTGGCGTCGATCAGGTTCAGGCCGGACCGGCCGATGGCAATACCGGCGATCAGCTCCCCCACCACGACGGGGAGTAGCGGCCGTCGCCCGGCCCCCAGGAGCGGCCCCACGAGTCCGGCCACGATGATGACGAGCAGCGAGTCGAACATCAGCGGTCGTGACGGCGGCGGGCCAACATGGCGAGGATGGTCAGGCCGATGTCGCCTCGCGTCAAGCGCGGGCCGTGAAGCGCGGGCCGTGAAGCGCCGAACGCGCCGGGACTATCCGAACCAGTGATCCAGTTCGGGCGCTGGCGCGGCCTCAGGCTCGGCGGGCTCGGGGCCCTGGCCCAACTCCAGGCTCGAGGTCGCGAACCAGTCGGCTGTTTCCGGGTCGATCCACTCGCTTGCGTGGCCGACCGGGTCGAGCCCCGGCTCGCGCTCGGCTCGGACTCCACCATAAGTGGCCCCCAGACCCAGAACCCAAACGTTCATCTCGCCACCTCAGCTTCGGCCGGCCGGCTCAGGCCGGGAATGCCTGAACGTGATCGGGATCGATGTCCACTCGCACCGTCTCGCCTTCTTCGATGAGGCGGGCCTGACGACTGGGCAGGTCTCCGAAGATCGCGATCGGTCGGCCGTCTGCCTCGCCGACCATGTGCAACCGCGTAGTCGCGCCCAAGAAGATCTTGAGCTCGACTCGCGCCGCCAGACCGGGCGCATCTTTGGACTGAGCCACGCGAACGTCCTCCGGGCGGAAGAAGGCCAGAGCATGGCCGTTGGACCCTTCGGGCGCGTCGATCTGGAACGCTCCCGGGATGCCGACGCGACCGTCCCGAACCTCCAACTCGACGGCGTTCCTGCTGCCGACGAACGTCGCGCTGAACTGGGTCGAAGGCATGTCGTAGATGTCCGAGGGGGCGGCGATCTGCTCGACCTTGCCGCCGTTCATGACCGCCACTCGGTCGGCAATCGCCATCGCTTCCGACTGGTCGTGGGTCACATAGATTGCGGTAATGCCCACTCGTTGCTGGATCAGCCGGATCTCGTCGCGCAGGCGGCCCCGCACGACCGCATCGAGGGCTGAGAGCGGCTCGTCGAGCAGCAGTACCTCGGGGTTTGGCGCAAGGGCCCGCCCGAGAGCGCAGCGCTGAGCCTGGCCACCGCTGATCTGCTTTGGGTAGCGGTCGGCCTGGGCGGTGAGCCTGACGAGGTCGAGCAGCTCGTCGACACGGGCTCGCACCTCGGCGACCGGCCGATGACGAACCTCGAGCGGGAAGGCGATGTTCTGGCGAACCGTCAGGTTCGGGAACAGCGCGTAGCTCTGGAACACCATCCCGATGGGACGGCGGCGTGTAGGCGTGTCGGTTACGTCGACTCCACCGATCTCCACGCTGCCGCGATCGGGCCGTTCCAGGCCGGCGACGCAACGCAGCAGCGTCGTCTTGCCGCAGCCCGACGGACCGAGCAGGGCGACGAGCTCCCCGTCGCAGACGTCGAGCGTGACGTGGTCCAGGGCCGCCACTCGGCCGAAGGTCTTGGTGACGCCGACGAGGCTCACGCCGCTCAAGAGCGATCTCCTTCTCGATGGGCGGCCGCGCCGGGCAGCATTCGGACCGTCTGGCCGCGGTTCCAATAGACGACCACAGCCGAAATGACGAACAAGATCGCGAACGTCAGGAGCGTCACGACCGCCAGCCGGTTGTACGAACCCGCGGTGTCCGTATAGGAGCGGATCATCTCGGCGCTCCAGAGCGGCACGGTGTCGAGGCCGCGCCCGATGATCTGGGCCATCGCGAACTCGCCGAAGCTCGCCGCGAACGAGAGCAGGCCGCCGGTTACGAGGCCGGGCGAGATGTTCGGGACGACGACACGCAAAACGATTTGGAGCGGCGAGGCGCCGCAGGCTTCGGCCGTCTCACTGAGTCTCTCGATCCCGGCGGCAGACATCGCCCCGTCCACGGCCCAGTACACGAACGGGAAGGCGATCGCGGAGTGGCCCAGGACGAGCAGTGGGAACGTGCCCTGGAACTGCGGGGCCACGACCCCGGAGAACTGCATCAGCCCGAAGGCGATGACTATGTAGGGCAGCGCGAATGGGATTGCCGCGGCCACGTCCATCACGGGCCGGATCCGGGCATTCCGAACGCGCGACCAGTACGCCGCCGGAACGACCACCAGGATGTCGATGATCGCCGTCAGCGTGGCGAGCGTCAGGGATGTCGAGAAAGCGCTGCGGATCCGCGCGTCGCCCAGGGTGGCCGCCCACCAATCGAGGGTGTACCCGTCCGGCAGGATGTGGTCCGTCCAGCGGGTCGCGAACGAGTAGATCAGCACGGCGGCCATCGGCACACAGAAGTAGAACAGCGCGGCACCGAATAGGAGGCGGCGTCCGGCCCGGCTGATCCCGCTCTCCGCCGCCACGTGCGTGGCTCGCGGGGCTACAGCCATCGCATCGCCCTCCGCAGGACCCGCCGATAGAGCAGCAGCGAGGTCGTGGCGAACGCCATCAAGACCACGGCCAGGATCGCTGCGCGGCCAGGTCCGAGCAGGACATCGGACTGGAGGGCGGAGCCGATCTGGAGCGTAATAAGCTGCACCGCCGTCGCTCCGGACTGGCCGGCAAGCCCGTAGGCGATGCCGTAGATGCCGAGGGTCCAGGTGAAGATGAGGAGCCAGCCGGCGATGAGGAACGGCGCCAGGATCGGCGCCCCGATGCGCCGCCAGAAGACCAGCCGCGTGGCCGCTGAGGTCTGCGCCGCTTCCCACCAGTCGTCACGCAGGATCGCCATCGCGGGGATGGTCAGCAGCACGAACAGCGGGATGTTGGTGTATTCGTAGGCGAGCAGAAGAGCGATCATCGAGCCCTGGCGAGGCGCATCGAACGAGATGCCAAGGCCCTGGACCATGAGCGTCAGCATTCCGACGCTGCCGATCGTCGCCATGTACGCGAACGCGAGGCCGATGCCGCCGAAGTTGGCTGCGACGTTCAGCAGGCCGAGCCAGAACGCCCGAGAGCCCCGCAGCATCCTGCTGATCAGCCACGCCAGCGGCGAGCCGACCAGCATCGTCACGGTGGCGCACGCGGTGGCCAGCGTCACGCTCGTGAGTATCGCTGTCTGGTTCACGTGCTGGCCCAGCACCTTGAACCACAGGTCGAGGGAAAGCCCGGTCTCCCCCATTCCGGTGAATGACTGGACCACGAGCACGATGACCGGGGCGATCAGGCAGCTAGTGACCAGTAGCAGAAGCGGGATGGCCGGCAGCCAGGCTGCCAGCCATCCACGCATCCGAGCAACGGGCGAGGACGAGGCCGACCCGCCGGCGGACTCGCGTCCGCCGAGTTTGCTGTAGGGCCGGCTGATGGTCGCCATTTTCTATCAGCCGCCCGCGCCGACCTGGTTCTGCCAGATGTCGGCGATGTTGGTGATATCGATCTTCGACGTGTCGACCGTCTTGACCGCGGCGTACTGGGAGTCCGGCAGCCAGAGCGTCTTGGCGCTGTCGGGGAGTTTGAGATCGCCCAGGACGTAGCGGATCGGGCGGGCGCCGAACTTGGCGAAGTCGGCCTGACCCGCGTCGGTCAGGAGCCAGTCCATGAACATCTTGCCGAAGTCGGCATGAGCGGTGTCGTACTTGTTCA
>CAZRUC010000149.1:0-6283 GCA_964603175.1 uncultured Anaerolineaceae bacterium | reverse complement strand
GGAGGAACCGGGCGAGCGAGACCGCCTCGCGTCGCTCGCGGGATCTCTCGGGCTGGCCGATCGGGTGAGCTTCCACGGCGCGTTCGAAGGCTACGAACTCTCCGATTGCCTGGCGCGAGCCTCCTTGGCGGTCTTCCCCAGCCGCGCCGAGGGCTTCGGTCTCGCCCTGCTCGAGGCTATGGCGGCCGGCAGCCCGGTCCTGGCCAGCGATATTCCCGCCCATCGCGCCCTATTGGGCCCGGGTCTGGCCGAGCGACTGATCGATATGACCGCGCCGGCGGACGCAGCGAGGACGATCGAACGACGAATGACCGAGACAACGGCCGAGCTGATCTCCCTGGCCGCGCGGGAGCGAGATCGCGCGGGCTCTTACGACGTCGGGCGGCTCAAGCGTGACTTGGACGCTCTGTACTCGAGGCTCGGAGTCGGAAGCAAGTAGCGCCCGGCCACCGTCAGCGCGAGGCGATCTTCTGGGCTATTTCGTTTAGCGCGGCGACCGCCCGCGAGACGTCGGCTTTGCTCGTGGATGTTCGGGATCCCCGGGCTTGCGCGATTGCGTCGGCCAGCTGGCCCATCTCCTCGACGATTACGTACCCGGGCTGCCGCGCCAGACGTTTCGCGTACAGCGCCTGGTGCCCGTCGACGTGCTCGTGGTAACGCACCAAGCGCGGAACCACGATGGGAGTCAGTCCCGCGGCCCTCACGGCAGCCAGAGTGGCCGGTCCTGCGTGGCTGATGACGACGTCTGCACGGTTGATCAACGCCGCCAGCTCGGCAAAAGCCATTATTCGCTCTGCTCTCGCCAATTTGGGCAGGTAGCCGAAGACCGCGGCCTGGATGATGACCTCTTCCTGTATTACGCCGACCTCGATCAGCCGATCCAGCTCTCTGACGAGGCGATCCATAGGCTGTGGGTGTGTGCCCAGCGTGGCGAGGATCACAGAAGGGGCCCTATCAATCGACCGCGCGGGTAGAACTTGGCCTGTTCGGGCCACTGGATGAGGATGCGCGTTGCCACCGGACGGATGAGCCGCCCCGTCCAGGTGCCGTGGTCCATCCGGTCGATGACCTCGATGAACACGGTTCGCGCACCCAGCAACCGACCAACCCAGAAGAACGGCACTGCGACTGCCGCTCCGGTGGACACGATCAAGTCGGGGCGCTCGCGGCGAAGGATCCGCCACGCGAGAATGGTGTTCCGAACGAGGTTCGGGAAGTTCCGGTTCGTCGGGCGGAAGCACCAGTACGAGCGCTCGTCGGAGAGCAGGGAAATGGCATCTTCGGTATCGAAGGTCACCCAGAACCGCTCGTGCTGCTCCCAGAACGGGGCCAAGGCCAGCAGCTGCGCCAGATGGCCGCCGGAACTACCGACAAGGGCCACGCGGATTTTCTTCACCGGCCTGCGGGCTTCAGTGTCCATGCAGCTGTCGAGCTTCTCCAGGAAGTGGCGCACGTCCCAGTAGTTTGGATGAACAACTGTCAGCCTCGCAGGCTGAGGCCACATCGTTGCACGCATGCCGCGCGCCGAGAGGCATTCGATCCTCGGCAGAAGAACCGTTCGCGTTCATCCTATGCGGCCCCATCCGATGCGCCCGAGGGCACTCCAAAATGTCGTTGAGCCACGGTATCACCACGACTCCGGCTTCGCCCGGCCGGACTGTGCCAGCAATTACTCGCCGGAGCAATCCGGAACCGGAGGGGAACCAGACGACTGACGTAGTCTACTTGACCTGTAAGGGCGCGGACACGCGGCGCGGCCGAGGGGCCTCGGGTCGGCCGCGCGTCGACGGGCCTGCGCTTCGACAGGTCCACGGCCCCGATGCATCGCCAGATCGTGCGGCTCCAATGCCGATACACTCATCGGCAACGAAAGAGAGGGAGCCAGGGTTGCGTACCAAGGCAGGTGAGAAGCCAACGGGCCGCCCCGGCTGGCGTGTTTTTCTGTCACCCAAGGCAGAGTGGCTCGCCGTTGGCGTGCTCATCTTCCTTGCCGCCTTGCTCACGACTCATGCGATCGGGGACAAGAGCCTTTGGCTCGACGAGGGGTTGAGCGCCCGGATCGCCCAGCTCAATCCGGTCGACGGCGTGAGCGCCACGTACTCGACGCCGACTCCGGGCGCTATAGCGTTCTACTACCTGCTGCTTCATTTCTGGTCGACGCTGAGCAGCGACGAAACGTGGCTCAGACTGCTGTCGGCGCTATTCGCGGTCGCGGCGATCCCACTCATCTACGTGTTGGGGAACCGGCTCATCGGTCGTCCGGCAGGCGTCACGGCCGCGACTGTCCTTGCCCTGAGCCCGTTCGTTGTGGCGCAAGGTCAGCAGGCCAGACCGTACGGTCTCGTCATCTTGCTCTCGACGTTCCTGACGCTCCTCTTTTTCTCGGCCATGAAAGGCGGCGGCTTCCGGATCTGGCTGTTGTATGCCGCTGCCGCCATTGCAGGTGTGTATGCGCATACGACGGTCGCCTATCTGATTGCGGCTCAGGGCGTAGTGGCGGGGGTCGACCTGATCTTGTTCCGCCGGCGTTCGTTGGCCGCGGTGGCCGGTCGCGTCACGGCCGGCGTAGCCATCGTTTTCGCCTGCATCCCCCTCACCGGCCAGTTCTCCGCCGAAGGCCTGGCGGGAGTGCCCGGGCCGACGTTCCAGAATGTCGGCGTCGCCCTCTATCGCCTGACCGGAGGGGCGACGCTCCTTGCCGTCACGAGCGTCGGGGTCCTCGCGATACCCCTTTTCGGGTGGTACTGGCTGAGGCGCGGGCGCGGGCTGGAGTTCTCGATCCTGATGGCGGCGGGCATCGCACCGATAGCGCTCGAGCTGCTCGTCTCCCTGCAGCGCCCGATGTTCATCGAGCGCTACCTGACGATGGCAATTCCGGGACTCGCGCTCGTGGTCGCCTCGGCGGTGGAGTTCCTCGCAACCTGGCGGCCGACCTTCGGCGCTGCGTTCTCGAGGCGGTCATGGAGGTCGCCCACCCTCGTCCGCCTTGTCGCGTGCGCGCTAATCGTCGTGCTCTCACTGCGATCGGTCGGAGCCGTGTACGGCGGCTTCGAAGAGGATTGGCGCGCCGCGGTTGAGACGATCGCCACCCAAGCCCAGCCCGGGGACGCCGTGGTCCTCTATCCCCCATACGCCCGCCTGCCCTTCGACTACTACGCGAGCCGACAATCGAGCTTCCGGGATCTCGTAACGATCTTTCCCGACGTGGGCTGGGGCCAGTACTTCCCGGCCTCTGGACCGTCGCTGGCGACTTCGATGTCGGATGCCAGGCAAGCGGGGCGAGTCTGGGTCGTTTACAGGTCGGGGGACGCAGTCGGCGAAAACGACGCGAAGCTCCTGGCGTCATTCCTGACCTGCGGGAAGACCCTGTCCGACACGGCCTTCCAGGGGGTGAGGGTCGAGCTCGTGGACCTGGCACCATGCGGAGTCGCGACCGAACGGTAGCGCGCTGTCGGGATCGTGGCTTCGAGGCCCGGCGGCGCAGAATTGACACGACACCGCGCGGTGGGCTATATGAAGGGCCTCACGTCGTGGCTTTGTCACAAGCCGACCACGAACCCCGGAGAAGAGTTGCGATTCCATCGACCGCCGACCAGGATCCTCGCCGTCCTCGGGTCCGTACTCTTCGTCGGCAGTTTTCTGCTGTCGGCCGGCCCCATGCGGGCCACCGCGGTGATCGTGTGCGGACCATCGCCCATACCGCAGGTCCAGCTCGCCACAGTCAGCAACGAAATTGCAGTCATTCCCGGCGTTACCACGCCCTCCGAATTCACCGTCGCGTCGGGATCCGTGACCGTCCTCTCGCTGGCGACTTACCACTACCTTCTGCCGCGCGGCATGTCCTCGACCGGCATGGTCGGCCTTCGGAGTTCGGACGGCAGGGCCTACGGCCCCTGGCAGACAATCGGGAAACCGGGCGCGAGCGATATCGCCAACGCGATCTGGTACGCCGCGGTCGACGTGGTGCTGCCGGCCGGCACTTACACGGTCACAGACTCCGACCCGTACACCTGGTCGGTCAACGATGGCACTCGCGGGGCCGGAATGTTCTGGGTCACCGGTTACCAGGACAACGGCGTGATGATGGCCGTGGCTCCGGTCGCCCCGGTCCAGCTATACACCATCAGCAATCAGGACAGCGTTCAGCCGGGCGCCACGGCCCCCTCACGTTTCACAGTGGCCTCGGGATCGGTGAACATCCGCTCCCTGACGACCTATCACAGTCTTTCGTCCCACGCTCTGTCCTCGACCGGCCAGGTCTCACTTCGCGACGCCAACGGCAAGACCTATGGACCCTGGCAGACGATCGGCAGAACCGGCGCGGGCGACCGGGCTAACGCCATCTGGTTCGCCCCGATCGATGTCGTCTTGCCGGCCGGCACTTACACGGTCATCGACTCGGATCCTTACACCTGGTCGGCCAATGCCGGCACCGGCGGGGCGGGCATGTTCTGGGTCACGGGCTACCAAAAGTAATCCCCGGTCGCCATCCGGGTAGGCAACCGAGTCCCGTCGAGGCGGCTATGCTGTGCCCCGGTTTTCATTCCCACGGAGATGACTTGTGATCGAACGAATCTGGCCTGCCCATAAGTCGATGGTGATCGCGACGAGCGCAATCGCGTTGGTCGCAATTCTGGCTGCCGGCGCCTTCATCGTGGCCAGACCGGGTGGCAACGCCCAGTCGACCGCAACGCTCGGGTCCACACAATCGGCAAGCACCTCGGCTTCGGCGTCCGACTCGGAGACCGCGATTGAGTCGGCTTCCGATACTCCCGGGCCCACGGAGACAATCGGACCTGACGCCAAATACGCCGACCTCGACGGCGTCCTGGCTCCGCCCGACCTGGCTCATCGTCTGCCGATGGCGATCAGCATCGGGGACAACGCGGTCGCCCGGCCGCAGTCCGGCTTCTCCTCGGCCTCGATCGTCTACCAGTCTTACGAGGAGTACAGCGAAGACCGTTACCTGATGATCTTCCAGGAGGGAACGGCCAACGACATCGGTGGAGTCCGAAGCGCTCGGCCCTATCACGCCCGCTGGGTCGCCGAGTACAAAGCGCTATACGGCCACTTCGGGGGCGACGCCAAGGTCCTCAACCAGGTGATCCCTGCGCTGTCTGGGAGCCTGTACAACATGGACGACCTGAGCGGCGGCTCCTGCCCCTACCACCGCATCACCACCCGGGCGGCCCCCCACAACGCGTACACCAGCTCAGCCGCCCTCATCGCCTGCCTGCCCAAGAAGGGTTACCCGACGACATTCCAGAATGTGCCCGTCCGACCCTTCGGCGACGATGCCCCGGCGGCCGATTTGCCCGCGTCGCAAACGGTCACGGTTCCCTACCACACAGTCTCGGTGAGCTACCAGTTCAACCCGTCGACCGACAATTACCTGCGCCTGCTCAACGGGCAGAAGCAGATCGATCCGGCCAACAATCAGCAAGTATTCGCCCGCAACATCATCGTCATGTTCCAGGCGATCTCCAACGACTACCTGGATGCCTCGGGCATTCAGAGGATCAACATTGCCAACGTCGGCTCCGGCAAGTCGATCGTCTTCAAGGAAGGCAAGGCCATAACCGGCACCTGGAAGAAGACGTCGGACACGGCCCTGACTCGCTTCTATGACGACGCGGGCAAGGAAATCACTCTGGTTCGCGGCGAGATCTTCATCCAGAGCGTTCCGCTCGGGACGGCAGTCACGTACAAGTAGGCGCGCGCCTTTCGGGCAAACGCGCGAACTACATCATCACCAGGCCGCCATCGACGGCGAGCACCTGCCCGGTGATGTAAGCGGCTTCGTCCGAGGCGAGGAACGTGACCGCGTTGGCGATGTCCTGCACGGTGCCGAAATGACCGAGCGGCGTGGCCGCCTTGATCTGATCCTGAAGGGCTTCGGGCAGGTCCTTGGTCAGCTCGGTGACGATAAAGCCCGGCGCGACGGCATTGCAGGTGATGCCCCGTGAAGCCACTTCCCGCGCGGTGGCCTTGGTCAGGCCGATCAGCCCCGCCTTCGACGACGAGTAGTTGGCCTGGCCCATCTGGCCGGCCTGGCCCGACACGCTCGACATGTTGACGATTCGGCCGGCGTGCGCCTTGAGCATCGGGCGGATTGCCGCCTTGATCATGTAGAAGGCGCCGAAGAGGTTGACCTCGAGGACCTTCTTCCAGTCGTCGATCGGCATGCGCATGATGAGATCGTCGCGGGTGATGCCGGCGTTGTTGACGAGGATGTCGACCTTGCCGAAGGCCGCCAGAGTCGCGGCGACGGCCTTGACGCACG
>CAZRUC010000148.1:0-6308 GCA_964603175.1 uncultured Anaerolineaceae bacterium | reverse complement strand
CGATTGCTCTCGAAGCGCTTGTCGCCGGGAGCGAGGGTCCAGCCGCGAACTGAGGTTCCGAAGGGCGCGCCGTGGCGAGCTGCCGCGCCGTCGAGGCGAGGCGCGCCGTGGCGGGCTGCCGCGCCGTGGGCCGATCTTGCTTAATGCAAATCACCATGACGTTGGGCGAAGGGTCGCGGGTCTGTGGCCCGCTGGAGCATCGAAATCCGATCGACGGTGCCCGAAAAGCGTCGAAATTTGCCGATTCGGCCGCCCGCGGGTCGTGCGCGGGAGCCGCGGCGCGCCGATTCCGGTGTTTCGGGCAGATGGCGCCGAGTCTCGCTCGCCCAACGTCAGCCCCATTTTCATTCGGCAATTTCGGACAGCCGGGAGCGAGCCGAGCCGCCGGTTAGTGGGCCGAGCTGCCGGGCCTCTCCAGAGCGTGCCACGCGTGCTGCCGGCCGGAGCCGACGGCCGGTAACCGGCGCGACCGCTCCCCGGGCTAGCTCTGTTCGGTGAGCCAGGTCGCGATATCGCCGGCCGATGGGATCCGGCCCGCGGAGACGAGAGTGCCGTCGATCACGAGGCCCGGTGTGCTCATGACGCCGCGACGAGCGATCTCGCGCATATCGGTCACGTGGATCACTTCGGCCTCGACGCCGGCAATCGCGGCCGCTTCGCCGGCGTTGGCCGCCAGACGATGGCAATTGGCGCAGCCCGAACCCAGGACTTCGATCCTTCGCATGCGTTTGCTCCTTTGGATGCTCGGCCCGGCGACCGCTGTCATCAGGCCACGAGGAAGTTGAAGAGGTACCCGACGCCGATCACCCCGGTGGCGACGACGCCGATGAAGACGGCCAGAAGTTGGGGCTTCATGACCTTTCGAAGGATCACGAACTCGGGCAGGCTGATCGCGGTGACGGCCATCATGAAGGCAAGAGTCGTGCCGAGCGGCATGCCCTTCCCGAGCAGCGCCTGGACGATCGGGATGGTCCCGGCTGCGTTCGAGTACATCGGCACGGCCAGCAGAACCACCAGAGGCACCGCCAGCGGATTGCCCCGGCCGCCGATGGCAGCGACCACGTCCGTGGGCGCGTAGCCGTGGATCAGCGCCCCCAGGCCGATCCCTATCAGCAGGTACGGCAGCAACTTGCGGACGAGGCTGCGGGTGTATGCCCACGCGTCGGTCAGACGATCCGCCCACGAAAGCTGGATCAGGATCGGTTTGGAGGCTGTGCCTTGCAGCTCCCAGATGTAGTCCTCCACGTACCGCTCGAGGTGGAGCCGTCCGATGACCAGGCCGCCGACGATCGCCACGGTCAGGCCCGCGCCCATATACGCGAGGGCGATCCACGGCCCGAAGAGGCCCCACAACATGACCAGCGCCACTTCGTTGACCATCGGCGAGCTGATCAGGAATGCGAAAGTGACGCCGAGGGGCACGCCGGCCTCGACAAATCCGATGAACAGCGGTACGGCCGAGCACGAGCAGAACGGGGTCACGGTGCCCAGGCCCGCGGCCGCGAACGCGCCGGGTACCAGGCCTCGGCCGGCGAGCAGGGGCCGGACGCGCTCCGGCGGGAAGAAGCCCCGGATCAGAGTCACGACCGTGACGATTCCGGTCAGGAGCAGCAGGACCTTGGGCATGTCCTCGAGAAAGAAGCCGACTGCCTCGCCGAGGTGAGTCTCGCGCTGGAGGCCCAGAGCCGTAAACGTGACCCAGCCGGCGAGCGGCGCCTCCACTACCCAGGCAAGGAGCCAGGCCGCGGCGACCGCCGCTACGATGACCGTCAGCGGCACGCGGCGGTGAGGGAGAGCAATTGCGGTCATCGGAGGACCTCGGCGAGCGCGGCCACGGCCCCGGCGCAACGCTCCTCGTCGCGCTCGTAGAACATCCACCGAGCGTCCCCCGAGTGACGGACGGCCCGCACCAGGCCCGCTTCGCGGAGGCGCGCGAGGTGCATCGAAACGTTGTTCTGCCGCTCGCCCAGCGCGGCCGCCATCTCGCACACGCAGCAGGGACCGCCGGCGAGGAGCCGCAGGATCCCGGCCCGCGTCTTGTCGGCGAGCAGTGCGGCGGCAGCTACGACCTCGCCAACCTGGGGAGCGGGCATGTCGAGGCGCGGCTCGGGCGGAAGCGGCGCAGATACTGCGTCGGCGAGCGCGCCGGCATCGCCGCAGCAGGAAGCGGGAGCGGCGTCGATCGCCGCCGGCGCGACGGGGTGGAGATCCATATCAACGGGAACTGTCTCAATCTTCGCTGATATGTCACAGGGACGGCAGGCCTGAATTGCCGGGCCGTTTGGCCCGCACCTGACGCCGGCTCGCGGAGTGGCATGCTGCCGCTCGGCCCCGCCGTTCGGTACGGGGCCGGCGACCGCGCGCCAGCGCCTGTTCCGGCCGATCCGAACCGGCGATACTGCACATAGACGTGGATTCGGCTGCAGGCGAGGCCGGGTCCAGCAGAGCGAACCGCGCTGCATGACTTCGAGCGGCGCACCGTCACGAGCATGGGCATCCACCGGGGCTAGGGGCCACGGGGATGTCAGGGGAGTTTTCGATGGCTGAGGGTCGAAATCCGGCGTCCGTATCCTGTCCGCATTGCGGAGCGCAGATGCTCTCCCCGACGTGGACCAAGTGTCCTGTTTGTGGACGCCCGCTGCCGCCTCCCGGTCAGGCGGTTCAGAACTCGTACCCGCCCGCCTCGCCTCCGGCGCCACCTGCGCCATCGATGCCGCCGGCCTGGGCCCAGAATCAGCGCGCCCCATGGACCCCGGTCCAGCCCCCCAACCAAGCCCCGAACCAGCCCGCGATGCCACCGGCTTGGGCCCAGGGTCAGCCTGTCGCGACTCCACCCCCATGGCTTTCCGCGCCCCAACCACTTGACCCTGCGCCGCGCCGAGGGCATCGATTGCCGATCCTCGTCGGACTGGGGATGCTCGGGATAGTCGTGGTGATCATCGGTGGACTCCTGGCCGGTAGCATGCTGCTGGCCCGCGGATCGGGAGCATCACCGAGCACCGCGGCTGCCTCGGCCACACCGTCCTCGTCGGCGTCCGCCTCAGCCGAGGAGTCGCCGACGCCGGAGCCGACGCCCGCCGTTGAGTTCATCACCGCCGGTTCGATGGTCCAGCCAAGAGCGTCTGCAACCGCGACTTTGCTTCAGGACGGCCGGGTCCTCATCGCCGGTGGCTGGATCGCCGATCAAAAGGCAACGAACACCGCCGAAATCTACGACCCGAAAACGAGCAAGTTCACGGCGACCGGCTCCATGCACTCGGCCCGTGTCTGGCATGTGGCAACGGCGCTGACTGACGGCCGAGTCTTGATGACCGGTGGGTCGGACGGCAGTGGCCGCGTGGCGTCGGCCGAGATCTACGACCCCAAGACAGGGCGCTTCTCCGTGACGGGCTCGATGCTCGCTGCACGGGTGGAGCACACGGCAACGCTCCTTGCCGACGGCCGCGTCCTGGTTGCAGGTGGCTACAACAAGGGCCCGCATCTGGCGACAGCCGAGTTGTACGACCCCAAGACGGGCCACTTCACCGCCACGGGATCGATGTCCGGAGCGCGGGGCGGAGCAGTGGCGGCACTTCTGCCGAACGGCCATGTCCTCATCGCGGGCGGCGGCAACCTCGAGGTGGCTCTGTCCACCGCCGAGCTGTACGACCTCCGCTCAGGCAAGTTCACCAAGACCGGGCCCATGGCCGAGGTGCGCCAATACTCAGCCGCCGTTGTGATTTCCCAGGGTCGGTGCCTGGTCGCGGGCGGTTATGACAGCGACTACAACGCGCTGGACTCGGCGGAGTTGTACGACTCGTCTAGCGGCGCGTTCCAGCCGGCCGGACCGATGACCTCTCCGAGATCCGAGGAGGCGGAGGTAATGCTTCAGAACGGCTCAGTCCTGCTCGCCGGTGGAATCACGGGCGATACGACCCTGGACTCGGCGGAAGTGTTCGATCCGGCGACCGCCACCTTCGCTCCGACGTCGAGCATGCTCGAAGCCAGATCGCATCCGTCGGCCGTGCTGCTGCGCGACGGCCGAGTTCTGCTGGCCGGCGGTTGGTCGGAGACCGACACAGTCCTCAGTTCCGCAGAGATATACGGCTAGGGCGGCCCGCTACGCCGCGACCGTCACCGGGATCGCGGCCGGAATCGGCAGGTCC
Organism: uncultured Anaerolineaceae bacterium; assembly: GCA_964603175.1. GTDB lineage: Bacteria > Chloroflexota > Limnocylindria > Limnocylindrales > CSP1-4 > Fen-1039. The sequence goes on along the minus strand of CAZRUC010000148.1, from coordinate 2,163 downwards.
GGATAGAAGCGCCGTAGCGCTTCCAGGACCCCGTCCTCGGCCGAGGTTGGGACCACGAAAGTGGCCTCGACGCTGACGTTCGGTGGCGCGTTCCGCATCGCCGCGCTCGTGCCCGCGACTCGGAGCAACTCGAGGTCGTTCGGCCCATCGCCGATGGCCGCGGTTTCCTCGCGCGCGATTCCCATCGAGCGAGCCACGGTCGCGAGGGCCCGGCCCTTGTTCGTGCCCTTGCTCAACAGTTCCACGCCGAGGTTGTCGGCCCACACGACCGAAGCGGTCGAGCCGAACCGAGCCTGCAGCGCTCTCACCACCATCGTGTGAATGGCGGGGCCGGTCGGGAAGTAAGTGCGAATGACGGCGTCGCCGGCGACGGAGTCGAGCGAAGACTCGACCCGCAGCTTCGACTCCACCACGAAGTGAGGCAGGTCGGTCGGCGCCGTCGCCCCCGCCGGAAGTTCGACCGCGAACCCGTCCAGCAGGCATAGCGTCGGGCTCAGCTCCCAGGCGCGGGCGAAATCGAGATGCTCTCGCACCTCGGCGGGTTCGAGGCTTCGCGCCCATTCGATGTCGCCGGTCATCGGCGAACCGAACATGGCGCCGTTCATGGATATCTGCGGGCCGCTCAATCCGAGCTCGAGGCAGACGCCTCTGGCGCCCATCGGGCTGCGTCCGGTGGCCAGCAATACGGTAACTCCGGCTTCCCGGACGGTGGCGATGGCGTCGCGAACGACAGGCCGAACCAAACCGCTGGGATCGAGGAGGGTGCCATCGAGATCGATGGCGAGCAGCCGGATCGGCTGCCCCGAGGACCTCAGTCCTCTTTCGTAACTCTTCATGGCTTCAATACTGGGGCATCGAGTCAAATCGAGTATTTTCGGCCGGTTAACGTTCCCTCTCAGCTGATGTGGCTTGTTTCGCCGAACTCCTCCAACAACTCGCCGCGATCGTGCCTCGGGCGCGAACCCTGTTGGCCTCCGGGCACGCCGAAGCCACGATCCTGTCCACCATCGCGGACCGTTCATATGCCCTGCCCAAGCCTTTCACCCCGGAACGCCAAGCCCGGAAGATTCGAGAGGTCCTCGACGACCACCCGCCGGGCTGAGTTGCGGGTGGCCGGGATCCAGTCGAAATCCGAGGCGGCCAGCACAGACACGATTGATAGCCCTGTGCGAGGGCGGGGCGAACAGCTCACGAGGCCGGAGCCAGCGTGCCGCCGCCCACGAGCGTGTAGGTGGCGCCCTTGAGGTACGCGTTGGCGGAGGCGGTTGCGTCGTACGTCACGGTATGCCCATTGCCGGTGATGTTCGTGATCGACGTTCCAGACACGACTGCGCCCACCAGCGTCGTCAGGTGCGAGTCCGCCGTCACCGTCCAGGACGAGGTCCCGTCCAGGGTGAGCGCGGTCGACTTCGCCTCCTTGTCGGCGTTGATTGTGCCCGTCAGCGTGGAGCCGTTCTTGAGCGAGAGGTCGACGGAGCTGATGCTGTCCGCCACGACGTCACCCGCGAGCGTCTCGCCGCTGCCAGTCAGCTTCGCTGTCCCGCCATTCGAGCCCGAGGTGCCCCAGTTGCCGGCCGCTGCCTTGACCAGGACGCCGGAGGCTTCGGTGACCTTGACGTTCGTGAGGCTGATGACGCCGGTCGAATTGGTGACATAGAACGCCGGGCCGCTCGTGCTCGTCGTTGCCAGCGAGCCGCCGGACATCGTAACCGTGCCCTGCGAACCTGTGGCGTCACCCGACATGCTCTGGTAGATCATCACTCCCGACTTGTCGGAGCCCGACGTCATGGTCGTGTCCGCGACCGTCGCCGAATTCGCGCCCTCGATCACTATGTTCTCGGAGGTCTTCTCCGTGAACGTGGCGCCGCTGACCTTGATCGAACCGGTCGAATAGATGCCCGGAGAGTCGGTGCCGTTGGCGACGTATGTGCCGCCAGTCGCGGTGACCGTGCCGCCGCCGCGGTCCGTGGCGAGCGGTGCGCCGTGCGCGCCGGAGGTGGTCATGCTGCCGCCGGTCACGGCGACGGTGCCGCCCTGGGTCGCCATGACGCCGTGGCCGCCGTCGGCCGTGGCCGTGATCGTGACGTCTTTGAGAGTGAGCGAGGAGCCGGTCCCGCTGGCGAAGCCGCCGTTGGCGCCGGTGCCGGTGGTCGAGATGGTGCC
>CAZRUC010000147.1:0-6364 GCA_964603175.1 uncultured Anaerolineaceae bacterium | reverse complement strand
TCTTGCTCGAGAGAGTGACGATCCCGGCGCGCGTGTCGTCGCCGATGTCGCGCCAGTCGTTGCCGTGCACGATGGCAGCCACGAGCAAGCCAACCGGCAAGGAGAGTACGAGCGAGTGCCAATCCCAGGTTCCGCTCACCGCGAAGTAGGATCCCACGACGGTCAGCGGACCCATCAGCACGAAGATCATCGGCACGCCGAGGCCCTTGTACTTGTACTGGAACGGTGGCGCCGTATAGGTATAGCCGCCCGTCAGGCCAAAGATCCCGAGTGCCAGCATCGCCGGACCGCGCAGATAGACAAGATAGATGCCGAATGCCACCCCGACCACGAACAGGGCGATCGAGAATGCGCGAGCCCCGCTTTCGGAGAACCTCCCCTTGAGCACGGCCTGGCTGGCCCGCGGCGAGGTGATCGTGTCGATCCCCTTGCGAACGTCGTAGACCTCGTTGATGACGTTGGTGCCCGACTGCACGAGCATGGCCGCGGCAAGGGCGGCCAGGAACGGCGTCCATGTGAAGCGGCCGTCGACGGCCGCCAGCGAGCCCCCGGCAAGCACAGGGATGACCGTGACCGTGTAGGCGAACGGCCGAACGATCTCCCACGCGGCCGTCACCCGACGGCGAACGCGTTCGATCGGCCCCAGGCGGTGGTCGCCCTCCAGATCGTGGTGGCTCGAACCGGTGGTGACGGATGCCGCTGCCGGAACTGCGTCGTTGCCTGCAGCGGCTGTGTCTGGGAGCGAGGCATACAAGCGAGCCGCCTCGATGATCTCCCGCACATGGCGGTCCTCCTGGAGGACCGGCTGCAGGAGCGGCATGTCGAGACCTGCCTTGAGGTGGAACTCGAGCGCCTTCTCGGCCACGTCCTCGCGCGTGCCGCACAACATGAACGCGTCGAGCAGGTCGTCCGGGACCAGCTTTCCGGCCTCGTGGAGTTCGTCTGCCCGCCAGGCTGCCGCGATCCGGTCGCGCAGCTCGGGTTCGAAGCCGGCGCGATGGAGCGATACGTTCCCGAGGATCGACATCATGTAGATCACGAAGGGCTCGCGCTTCGCCCGGTTCAACGCCTCGCCCCGCGTCTTGTCGACGAGGCTCAGGAGGTAGCCGGCAGTTTCGATGTCGCGGGGGTCGCGGCCGGCGGCGGTGGCGGTCGTCCGGAGGCGGTCGAGTATCCCCGCCAGCGACGGGATCGACTCGCACGGTCGAGCGAGATACCCGTCGGCTTTCCGGCCCGCCATCTCTACGAACTCCTTGCGGTAGGCGGCGATGAACAGCGGAATGCGATGAACCGGCGGGAACATCGGCTGGATTTCCGGCAGGCCGGGAGTCGCGGACGGCAGCCGCTCTCCGGCCCAGAGCGCCCTCAGCTGATCGAGCGTTTTGCTCACCCTCTCGAGGGCCTCCGGCAGGGAGTAGGGGATCCCCAGTTGGGCCAGCCGCAGGGGCATGCCACTGCCGATCCCCATCACGATCCGCTCCGGAAGCATCTCGTCCAGTGCCGAGCCCGTCATCGCCAGCACGATGGGATGTCGCGTATACGGGTTGACGGAGCCGAGGGCTACGCGGAAGGGACTGGTGCCGTCCTCGCCGAGCGCGCTCGCGATGGCAGAGCCGTAGGTGACCGCATCGCGTTCGTACATGGAGTCGTGGATCCAGATCGAGTCGAGGCCGCTGTCACGTGCCAGTCTCGCCCAGTCGACCGCTTCGGAGACTTCGCCTCGGCCCCCTATGCCGAGGCCAACTCGGCGTCCAAGCGACGGCATTTCACTCCTGTGGGCTGGCGTTTGTCACGGGTCGATACGGGCCAAGGCTTGATGATGCCCGGCTGAACATTCGCGCCGACCCGGCTCCACGACCCGGGCGCACACGATGGTAACCGCTTGGCTTTGTCAGGCTGCACCGGATTTATCGCACGTTGCATTCGCCGACGTGGGAGAACAGCGTCGAGACGCGCCCCGGCCTTTCCCGCAAAGAGGTAGGCTCCGCGGGTGACCCTTTCTCCCGAGAAGGCCGGCGCTGAACTCGGGCGGGCCGCTGGGGAGGGGGCCGGTCCCGCCGTAGCACCATGGCGTAGAGCCCTGCGGTGGCTCATCGTCATCGCTTTCGTGTTTCGCGGCGCCCTCAGCTTGCTGGAAGCCGTCGCAATGGCGGCCGGCGCATCCCAGACCTTCGGTCCGGTGTCCTCGGAATCCCTCGCTTCCCACTCGCCGTTCTGGCCGGCTACGTGGGGGGCGCTCTCACTGCTGACGGCGGCGGCGCTGGCAGCGCGGATACGCACCGGCTGGTTGGTGGGCGTCGCAGTGACCGTCGCATACCTGGTGGCGGGCATTACGAACGCTTCGGCCCAGGCGGACACGTTCGGGGCCGATGCCGGCACGACATTCGTGGAAGTCGTCGTCGGATTGATCGGCCCCCTGGTCATTCTCAGCGGGTTGAGTTCGATCAAGGTTTGGTACCTGCCGTCCAGCCGCCCGCTAACCCGTCTTGGACGCGCCCGACTTGAGCGAACTACGCCGCCAACGCTCGACCGGTGGCGCCGCCGCACTTGATCGCCTGAGGTCGTCGGATGCCGTTGCTGGACCCATCCGCCCCGTGGTTGGGCCTGGATTCGGAGACCCTGCGCTTCCTCGAGATACATCGCTTGCGGGCGATGGCCGCGCCCGGGAGAGCGTGGCGGGAGCTGGGCGACTCCGTCATGCTGTTTTCCGCGGGCGAGACGGACCCGTTCTTCAACCGTCTAGCCGGCGTGCGCTGGCCCGCCGAGCCAGCTGCGTTCGCCGCCCGCCTCAGCATGGCCAGGGAGCTCTTCGCTGCGATCCAGCGCCGTCCCTGCCTGTGGGTGACGACCGGCCTGAGCACGCCACCGGACATCGTCGCTCGCCTTGAAGCCGAGGGATTCGTCGACCAGGGCGGGGGATACGACCTCGTGCTCGTGCGGAGCCCATTCGAGCCGGCTCGGCCGGGACACTCCGGCGAATTCGTCCTGGAGCGCTGGCATCAGCCACCGCCGGGGGACCTGGAACGTGCGGCCGAGGCGTTGGCCACCATCGTCGGCGAAGCGTTCGAGATTCCCGAGTCGCGCCACGCGAACCTCGTTCGGGAGATCGGCCTGACCCTCGGCACGGCTGCCTTCCACGCCAACGTGGTCACGATCGACGGTGAAGCAGTCGCGTTCGGGGGTCGGTATACGTTCGACGGCGCCAGCTACCTCTCCTCGATCGGCACCAGGCCGGCCTGGAAGGGACGCGGCCTTGGGACGATGGTCACACGCTCGCTGGCGCAGGACTCGATCGACGCCGGAGTCGGGATCGTGTATCTGAGTGTGCACGCCGAGAACGACGCGGCGATTCGCCTCTATGAGGGTCTCGGGTTCGCCGTGACCGGGCCGAAATCGGCCGACATGCTCCTGGGCTGAGCCGACGCGAAATCGTTCGACCGAATGGGCGGCGCGTCATCCGTGGGACGGATGATCGCCTCGTGATTGCCTGGCTAGACTCAGCGCAATCCTCATGCGAGGTCCAAGCCAGGGAGTCAGATGACACAAAGCGGCGATCCGGTCATCCGTGTCTCCGACCTACGAAAATGCTACGGCGACGTCAAGGCCGTGGATGGGGTGACCTTCGAGGTCGGCAAGGGAGAAGTCTTCGGCATGCTCGGCCCAAACGGGGCCGGGAAGACGACCACGATCGAGACGCTGGAAGGGCTGCGCAATCCCGACTCCGGCAAGGTCGAAGTCCTGGGTCTGGACATCACGCGTAATCCGCAGGCGATCAAGCAGCGGATCGGCGTGCAGCTGCAGTCGGTTTCCCTGTATCCCAGGCTCACCGTCACTGAGCTTCTCGATCTGTTCGGGAGCTTCTTCGACCACCACCTCCCCACGAAGCAAATGATCGATGCGGTGGATCTCGGCGAGCGGGCCGGGGCGCGCTCGATGGATCTGTCGGGCGGGCAGCAGCAACGGCTCTCGATCGCCCTGGCGCTGATAAACGATCCCGAGCTGATCTTCCTCGACGAACCGACAACCGGCCTGGATCCCCAGGCGCGCCGGTCGCTCTGGGATCTGGTCAAGGGGCTCCAGGCGCGCGGCAAGTCGGTGATGCTGACCACTCACTACATGGAGGAGGCTGCCGAACTCTGCGACCGCGTCGCGATCATGGACCACGGCCACATCCTCGAGATGGGCACCGTGCCGGAGCTGATCGGGCGTCGCTTCAAGGAGCGTGCCGTGTTCTTCGACAGCTCACCCAAGCTCCCCTCCGAGAAGCTGGCCAGGCTGGCCGGCGTGACGCGCGCCTCTCAGGAGGACGGCCAAACCGTGCTCTATTCGTCGAACGTGGCCGGCACGATCGGGGAGCTGCTAGCCCTCGCCGACAGTGTGGCATCGGAGCCGCGCAATCTCGGGATCCGTCAGGCCACCCTCGAAGACGTCTTCCTCGACCTGACCGGTCGAGCGCTGCGGGACTAGGAGCACGTCATGGATACACTCCTGCGGCTGACCGTCGCGAACATGAAGGGCCTCGTCCGCGACCGGGCCGCGCTCTTCTGGACCTTCTTCTTTCCGATCATGTTCGTTCTTCTGTTTGGGGTGCTCTTCTCCGGGAGCGGCAACAGCAAGGTCTCGGTCGGGTTCGTGGACGAGGACGGCGGCTCGGCCGTCTCGGCCCAGCTCCAACAGCAATTCCAAGCGATCCCGATCCTGACGATGCAGACGGGCACGCTCGAGGACGAGAAGGCCGCCATGCAGCGCGGAGACGTTTCGGCGGTCATCGTCGTCCCGAAGGGCCTCGCCGCCGCGATTGCCGCCAAGCAGCCCATTGAACTTCAGCTCTATACCGACCCCAGCAAGACCCAGACGACCCAGGTCGTCCAGGGCGCCGCCACGCAGATCGCCAACGGCTTCAACCTCGGCCTGGCCGGCGGTTCGACCGTCCTGGGGGTCAATCAGCTCAGCCTGGCGTCTACCAACATCAGCACCGTGGCATATCTCGTGCCCAGCATTCTGGCCATGGCACTGATGCAGCTCGGCGTGTTTGCGGCGGTGCCTCTCGTGCAGCAGCGCGAGAAGGGCATTCTCAAGCGCATGGGCGCGACGCCGCTCGCCCGGTGGAAGCTCGTTGCCAGCAACATCCTGCTGCGCCTGGTGGTCGCGGGGGTCGATACGGTTCTGATCCTGGGGGTCGGAATCGCGGTGTTCCACATCGAGATCGTGGGGAACCTGGTGGAGGCGGTGGGTTTCGTGTTCCTCGGCGCGGGCGCCTTCCTGGCCCTCGGCTTCATGCTTGCCTCGTTCCTCAAGACCGAAGAGCAGGCCACGGGCGTCGTCCAGGTCGTCCAGATGCCGCTGATGTTCCTGTCCGGAATCTTCTTCCCGTTCGACTTCATGCCGGACTTCCTCCGGTCGATCGCACGGCTGCTGCCGCTCACTTACCTGGGCGACGGCCTGCGACAGAGCATGGTCAACGGCACTCAGATCGCCCCGATCGCCCTAGACGCCGCGATCCTATTGGGGTGGCTGGTCGTGTGCCTCGGCATCGCCGCCCGCTCGTTCCGCTGGGAGTAGCGCTTTCGCGGTCCTCCGCCCTCTCTATCGGCATCGGCCGCTCCGGGGCACCGGGGCGGCCGCGCTGTTTGTGGCTGGGCGCAGTAGCCTTCAGCCTCCGCAGCCGCACGCTCCCGAGGGCCAGCTCGCGACGACTAGAGTGAACACACCGAAGATCACGACCGCCATGGCGAACGTCCAGAAAACCCGTTGCCGTAAGGTCAATGGGCCGAGCGACTGGCCAACCATTTCGGTTCATCCTCGAGGAGCCGGCGGCCTGTGCCGTCAATTCGCGTCTAGGTTATCTGTATGCCGGAAGGCCTACCAGCGCTCCGCGTGAACGATCGAATCGAGCGGTTTGCGGCCGCCGGCCCGCTTGGCCCAAGTGAGAGCTTCGGGCTTTTCGGGATAGCCGAAACTCAGCAGGAACTCGCACCAGCGGTCGGGGGGCAGGGATAGCAGTTCGCGGGCGAGCGGCTGGTCGTAGACCGTGGCCGGCGCGCTGCCGATGCCGAGCTCCCAGGCGGCGAGCGTCATGTTCTGCGCCGCGCGGCCGAGGTCCCACATGATCGAATATGGGGCTGCACTCGAGGCCGGATCGGGCGTCACGAGCGCGACGGCCACGGCGGCTCCGGCCATGTGCTGGGCGTACGGCCCGACGCCGGCGAGCTGGATCAGGTGGTCGCGGTCGGTGCAGACGACAAAGTCCCAGGCCTGCTGATTCTTCGAGCTGCCGGAGCGCCGGCCGGCATCGAGGATTCGGCGCAGATGTTCGGGCGAGAGCGGGCGGCTATCGAACTTGCGGATCGCCCGCGTGGTGTCG
>CAZRUC010000146.1:0-6370 GCA_964603175.1 uncultured Anaerolineaceae bacterium | reverse complement strand
CCGTCGAGGGCCGCGTAGACCGGCTGGCGGTAGTTGTTGTTGGCCGCGTTGGTGGCCGTGACGGTGTCGTAGGAGACGGCGATGTTATGGCCGGTCGAAGTGTCGACCGTGGCGCTGTCTGCGCCGCCGTTGTCCAAGCCGCCGCCGCCGTTGCCGTTCACCGTCGGATCGAAGCGGACGTACACGCGGTAATTCCCGCCGACCAGCGAGATCAGGTGGCTCTGGATCAGGACCGAGTTGTGGCGTGGATCGGTGATGTAGTTGGTCACGAGGCGGTACTTACCGCTCTTCGCCGTGCTCGTCACCTGGCAGGCCATGCCGCCGGACCCGAGCGACGAGACCGTGTAGGTCATGTCGCGGGTCGCGAGGTCGGTGAAGGTCGAGCCGTCGGTCACGACGAACTGGAGGGTCTGGACATTCGTGTTGTCGATCATCGGGTAGTAGACGTCGCTGAGCACGCCGCCGGCCACCGTGTACCAGACCTTCGAGCTCGTGTTCTGCGCGGTGCCGAGGCAGTCCTTGCGCGCGAGGTCGAAGTGGGACAGCGCGCCGGGTCCGTCGGTGGCCGGCGTCGCCGCGAATGCCGTCGATGGCAGCGCGGCGGGGGCGACCAGGCCGACGATCAGTGCCGCGGCCAGAAGCCGCGGGTAGAAGTTGCGGGGTCGCCCTGGCGACCGAAACGCGGGGCGATAGCGGGGGTCGCTCGGGATCATCGAAGCCTCCCGGCGGGCATCGAAACCGGCGCGCGGCGCGGCGGGAGCCCGCTCACTGCGGCTGAATACTTAGGCAGCGAGCCTGCGCCGCCGAGCAGGAAATGGCAAACGGGCGGCCGCATCGGGGGCCTGTGTTGCGTCCGTCGGGGCGGGTGCTGCGGCGGGGATCGGGCCGGCCGCCGGCGCGGGCGCCGCCGCCGGGCACCCCGGAAACCGAGACTTCCCGCCGGCGGGGATACCATGCACTGGCCTGGCGCTTATTGGCCGCGGAGTTCGCAGTTCCATGCCATAGCCCAGCCGATCCTCGGAGGCGGCCCGCATGAACATGCCCGCAGCCGCTGTCTCGCCGGAGAATGGCGGTTTCGCGGTCCTGCGCAACCGGCCGTTCCTGCTGTTGTGGCTGGCTCAGCTGTCGACCCAGGTCGGCGGCAACATGGTCATGCTCGGCCTGCTGGTCATCATCTCGTCCGACCACAGCGGCTCCAAGATCGCGATCAGCGTTCTCTTGCTGTGCTTCCTCGCTCCGGCGATCTTCTTCTCTGCCATCGCCGGGGTCTTCGTGGATCGCGTCGACAAGCGCCACATGCTCTTCGTCACGAACGTGCTTCGCGGCGCGGCCTTCGTCGTGGTCTACCTGGTCAGCGGCAATCTGCTCTTCCTGTACCTGCTGATGATTCTGGTTTCGACCGTGACTACCTTCTTCGGCCCGGCCGAAGCTTCGATGATCCCCTCCCTCGTATCGAAGTCGCAGCTGCTGGCGGCCAACGGCCTGTTCTCCCTGACGACGAACGCCGCGTTTGCGCTGGGTTTCGCGCTCTTCGGGCCGTTCGTCATCGCCATCGCCGGTCCCGAGATATTGATCCTGATAGTTGCCGCGCTCTACTTCGTGGCCGCCGTCTTCTGCTGGGTGCTGCCGTCGTCGATGCCGCCGCTGCCGTTGCCCCCGTCGCTGCCGTCTACGTTGCCGTTCTCGCTGCCATCGTCCCTCCCGACCGACCCAGCCACGGTCGCGGCGGGCCGCACGGTCGTGGTCGCGGGGAAGGCGGTCAAGGGCACGTTCGGGCAACTAATCGAAGGCATCGCCTACATCCGCGAGCACCACAACGTGGGCTGGTCTCTCTCGTACATGGGGATCACGGGGGCGCTGATCGGCATCCTGGCCGTGCTCGGCCCCGACTTCGCCAAGACGTCTCTGGGGCTGGGAAGCAACGGCCTGGTCGTGGTCGTTCTGCCTCTGGGTCTGGGCATCGTCACCGGGATCCTGGGTCTCAATGCCTACGGCCACAACTTCCCCCGGCGGCGGGTGATCGAGGCGGGATTGATCGTCCTTGGCCTCCTGCTCGCCCTGCTCTCCTCTGTCGGCTCCATCTCGCACTTCCTCAACGGCCTGGAGAATGTCGGTCAGGTCGTCTCCGTTCTTTCGGTGGTCGTGGGCATCGCCTTCGGTGCGGGCATCTGCTACGCAGTGGTGGCGATCTCCGCCCAGACGCAACTCCAGGAGGAATTGCCCGAGGAGGTCCGGGGCCGAGTCTTCGGCATCCTCAACATGCTCGTATCCGTCTCGAGCCTGCTGCCGATCATGGTGGTGGGGCCCGCCGCAGACCTATTGGGAGCGTCCGCGATTCTGCTCGTCGTTTCGCTGGTCGTCTGCGCCTGGGGCTTCGCCAGCGTCTCTCGACGTGGGGCGCTCCGGCCTGCCGCGCTGACCGTCTGACGCTCCGCCGGTCGGCGGGTTCTCATCCTCGCGGCGCGCGGCGGATGCCTCCAAACTTAGAGATTCGATGAGTGCTTCCGAGGTTCGACCCAGCCAGGCCCATAATTTGGGCCCCAAACTCCGTCTGGCCGGCCTTCGAACGGTGAAGTTGCCTCCCGCCTGGAGTCTGCGTCGCCTGGCGACCATATTCTTCGCCACTGGGTCGTTGGTATTCATTCTCCTGATCCTCGAGCGACTCGTGGCGGTCGCCGGCGCCTTCGGCACGATCTTCGTGATCTGCTTTCTGGCCTGGCTCCTGGCTTTTGTGGTCAGCCCGCTGGTCGACGGTGCCGCCGTCCGCTTGCACGTAGGCCGGAGCACGGCGGTCGGTTTGGTCTATAGCTGCGTGGCCCTCGCGTTTGTCGGCTTCGTTCTCGTCGCCGCTTCGATCGGCGTGCGGGAGGCGACGAGCCTGGTGAACCGAACCGACGAGGCCACCGCGACGATCAGCGCCAGCCTGGCCTCGCTGCAGCGGAGTCTGGGAGTAAAGACCGGGACCGTCGATCTGGCCGCCCTCTTCCGCCAGGGCGAGGGGAGAGTGCTACCGGATATCAAGGCCACGCTGGCCAGCCAGTCCGGAGCGATCGCCGCAACCGTGGTCTCGATCGTCGGCACCCTCTCGATCACGCTGGTGCTGTCGATCTTCATCGTCTCGGACGCTTCGGGCCTGCAGGCCAAATGGCGCCGCGTTATGCCGAACCGCTTCGAGACCCAGCTGGACCTCTTCGACCGGTCAGTCGGCCGAGCGTTCCGGGGTTTCCTGTGGACCCAGGTTGTCCTCATCGCCATCCAGGTGGCGCTGACAATCGCGGTCGGTGTGGTCTTCGGCTTGCCGTACGTGTTCCTACTGTGCCTGTTCGCCGCCCTGTGCATGCCGCTGCCGTTCGTCGGCCCCGGCCTGGCGCTGCTGCCGCCGATCTTCATCGCCGCGGCGTTCGTGCCCGGAGCGTTCATCCCGGTCACTCTGGTGCTCTTCATCGGACAGGCCCTGATCATGCATCTCTTGGTTCCGCGGCTTATGAAGAAGACTTCCGGGGTCCACCCCGTCGTGACAATCCTGTCCGTTCTTATCGGAGCCCAGGTGGCCGGGATCTGGGGCGCACTCTTTGGGCTACCGGTCGCGGCCGTGATCTCGATCCTGGCCAACTACGTCATCAATCTGCAAGCCGTTCAAGAAGTCGAGGGGGTCGACCTCCTCGAGGTCACTACCGCGATTCGAGCGGCGTTTCCGGAGGCCACTCCGGAGGAGGTCCTGGCGGAAGCGGCCGATCAAGCCGAGGCCATCTACGCCACTCAGCGCGACGAGAGAAGCGCCACATAGTTAGGCGGCGGCCGGACCGCCGCCGGGCGCGATGAGGCCGTACCGGGCGACGAGGTCCGGGACCTCCCCGAGGTCGAACGAGAGACCGAAGCGTCCGGCAATGGCGCCCATGGTGTCTGGGTCGGGAAGCCCGTGGGCAGCCGCGACCGCCTCGGCCAGCTCGACGAAGTACCTCTCGAAGCCCGCGGGGCTGATGATCTCGATCATGCGAGCGGGGCTGCTGCCGGCATTCCACATCGAGTGGAGCTCGTTGCGCGGCTTGACGATATAACCGCCGGCGGCGAGCGTGACTTCCTTGCCGTTCGACCGGAAGCCGATTTCGCCCATGACGACGTACGAAATCTCGTCCTCAAGCGTGTGAGTGTGCGGCGGGACGAGCGCACCCGGCGAGAAGACGTGCTCGACGATCGAGATCGAACCGGTCTCGGCGGAGGTGAGCCGCGTCGAAGCAGTCAAGCCGGGGATGAGCGGAGCGTCTGGTCCGTGAGGTTCAACCGAGGTGAGGTGTGCCTTAGTCAATGCGAGCATGGTGGGTCTCCTTGGGTGTGTGAGCGGTGGGTTCTTGGCTAGAGGTTGGGCAACGCGGTCCGCGCCAGCGTGACCATTGCGTCCCTGGGAGCCGTGTCGGTGTCGGAGCTCACGGCGAAGTCCGGGTCCGAAAACGCGACCCCGCGGTCGCCCTTCCGCACGAACAGGACACCGGCACCGGATGACCAGAAGGCATCGTCGCCGAGACCCGCGACGTGCTCGGCACTCGACTCGAGCTCGAGATCCGTGGCCATCTCGGCCTGGCTCTTGAAGAGCTGGACGGACAGATACGTGCTCTTGTCCGCGTTCTGGAAGATGCACGTCCCGCCGCCACCGGAGAAGCTGGCGACGGCAAAGCCGCCCGCCGTCGCGACGGCATCGGACGTAACGAGTGCGCATGAGGGGTCCGTAGAGCCGGCGGCCGAACCCGGAGCGTCGGTCGATCTGGCTACCGAGCCGGAAGTGGATCCGGCATTCGCGGCTGTGGCAGGTGCGCCGGACGTTGATCCGCACGCGGAGAGGAGGCCTGCCAGTGAGAGGGCCAGGATCGCGGCCCGACGGTGAGTGAGTCGGACGTGTTTGCCATCGACCATGGTGGATCTCCTGGAACTTCGTGAGTCAGTGGTGTATCGTGATCGCGATGATCCTCACCCGGAACGGCGCATCTGTCAATGGCTGAACACAACCGTCTCACGAAAGCTAGCAGGCCGTACCGTCTACGAGCCCGCGCAGCCGCCATGGACCGGACCCGCGAGCGCATCACTCACGCGGCTGTGGAGCTCCACGGGACCATCGGGCCAGCTGCCACGACGATGAGCGCGGTTGCGGAACTCGCGGGGGTCACGCGCGCAACTCTCTACCGCCACTTCCCCAACGAGACCGCGCTGTTCACGGCGTGCAGCACGGACTGGCTCGCCGCGAACCCGCGCCCGGACCCTGCGGGTTGGGCCGCCGTCGCGGATCCGGTGCTCCGGCTGGGCGCCGCACTCGGCGAGCTGTACGCCTACTACCGCTCGACCGAGCAGATGCGCTCGAACCTGCTCCGAGACATCGACGTGATCCCCGAGAAGTTCCGCCCGGGGATCGTCGGATTCCCGCCCACCACGATCCAGGTCCTCGAGGATGGCTGGCCGGAGCTCGAGGGAGCGCACTTGCGGCATGCCGCCATCGGGCACGCAGTGGCGTTCGAGACGTGGCGATCGCTGGCCAAAGAGGGGCTGACGGACCAGGAAGCCGCAGACCTGATGGTCCGGTTCGTCACGGGTATCGGCAATTAGGCGGCGACCGGCTGCGGCCTCTGCATCAGCCCGAGCTGGATGAGCATGCCGAGCTGATCGGGCACGCCCCAGTGCTCGACGATCTTGCCGTCCTCGAAACGAACGACATCCATGACGTCGATCTCGAACGACTTGCCGGTGGGCGGGAAGCCCATGACCGAGCCGGTGTTTACGCCTCGGGCGCGGTTGAGCGACCAGACCGTGTCCCCCTCGGCCGTGAGCTTGACGACGGTGAGTTCGAAGTCCGAAAACCACCTGCGAAGGGTCGTGATCGTTGCCTTCGTGCCCTCGATGCCTGGCTTGCTCCCCCGCTGGTGCTCGATTGAGTCGGGGGAGACCAGTTCATCGACGATGCTGAGCTCGCCCTGCGTGAATCCGACTTCGATTAGCTTGCGAAACGCCGCGACGTTGGCTTCGGTCGACATGCCTTCTCCTTGCGGGAATAGAGTTGTACTCTACTGCGATAGAGTGATACTCTACTGAGATGGGCGATGTCAAAGAGAGGCCTACCCTGCGAGACGAGCGGGCCCGGGTAACCCGGCGCCGGATCGCCGACGCGGCGCGGACCCTGTTCCGGAGCCGTGGCTACGGTGCGACCACGCTCCAGGCCGTTGCCGACGAAGCGGGCGTTGCGGTCCAGACGGTCTACGCGGTCTATGGCTCGAAGGCGGGAATTCTGAACGAGCTACGCGACTCGGTCTTGCGCCAGCCGGAGGCCGACGCTCTGTTCGAGGAAGCCCTCCGCGAGCCCAAGGCCGAAGCGAAGCTCAAGCTGTTC
>CAZRUC010000145.1:0-6389 GCA_964603175.1 uncultured Anaerolineaceae bacterium | reverse complement strand
GCGGCCGTCTTGCCCGTGCCCGTCTGGGCGCTGGCGAGGAGGTCGCGGCCCGCGAGGACGATCGGGATCGACTGCGACTGGACCGGCGTCGGCTCGGTGTAGCCCTGGGCCACAACCGACCGAAGGAGTTCGGGCGTCAGCCCAAGCTGGTCGAACGAAGTGAGGGTTTCGGGCGTCGGCGCGGGCTGGGCCGGCGACGCAGGACGCTCAGCAACGAGGCCGAGCTGATTGGAAGACATAGAACGAGTAGCTCCTGACATGGCCCACCCGCGTTTCAACAGCGGGGCCGGTCAGGGCTGGAGGGTGGAATCGAGATCGGGCGGTGCTTTACCGGGACGCCGACCGTAGCGTCCATACGTTCACGAAGGCACTAAGCATACAGGAGTTGGCGCGATCGACGTCATCCCGGCGGTGGCAGGGTCGAAATCATGTGCCAGGTCTTTCCGGCGTCGGTGCTGCGCGCGAGCTCCAGGGCCTGCCCGCTGCCCTCGAGAAGAAGCCACCAGTTGCGGTCGTCGACGAGGCTGGCGGCGAGTGCGCCGTAGTCTCCCTGGTTGGCACCGATCCGAACGTCGGTCCAGGTTCGCCCGCCGTCGGCCGTTCGCCAGGTTCCATCCACGGCCGAGATCAGCATTACGAAGAGCCCGGTTCCGTTGGGCCTCATCGAGATTCCGAGAATCAGGCCCGTGCCGGGGATCGAGCCGACATCCGGCGTCGTGACATAGGCGCTCGCGAGCACCGTCCAGGTGCGGCCGCCGTCGGTCGTGCCGACGACCGCCTTGCGGAGCTGTTCGGTTCCGGTCGAGTCGCCCGAGCAGGCGACCCAGCCGCGTTTCGCATCGACAAAGCTGACCCCAACCAGCTGCCTGGCGACGGCCGGGCAGGGTTGTTTGGGGGAGCCCGACCATGTCTGGCCTCCGTCCGTGGTGTGGCTCAGACCGAGCGGCCCGGCTCCCCAGCCATCGTTCGCGTCCACGAAGTTCAGGATCGTGAACGCCCCGCTCGATA
The DNA here is from genome assembly GCA_964603175.1 of uncultured Anaerolineaceae bacterium. GTDB lineage: Bacteria > Chloroflexota > Limnocylindria > Limnocylindrales > CSP1-4 > Fen-1039. Next base: position 5,381 of record CAZRUC010000145.1, on the reverse strand, counting down.
TTGCGGCGAAAGTCTTGCCGCCATCTCGGCTCGCCAGCAGGGCGGACCGGCAGGTCGGTGGAGCGTCGGAGGCGCACACCGCGCCCGCCCAGGCGAGCGATGGTCCAACGACGGCGACCGACCAGATTGCGGGCGCGTCCAGGACGGTCTTTGCCCAGGTCTTGCCGCCGTCGTCGGTGCGCCAGACGATGCCAGAGCCTCCGGGCTGAAGCGCCCCGCTGCTGTTGTCCGAACCGCCGACGAGCAGGCCGTGGTCGGCATCGAAGAATGCGATCCCGCCGATCTGGGGCTCCCTTGCAAGCGAAGAGCTCGTTGCCGGCGAGGGCGTCACCGTAGCTGTGGGTTCGGACGAAGGCGTTACTGACGTCGGGGCCGTCGGGCTCCCGGTCGCCACGGGCGGCACCAAGTTCTTCTGCGACAGCAAGCCGCCCGCCGCGATAGCGGTAATAGCTACCAGCAAGACGATCGCCACGGCTGCCGCTGCCAGGCCCAGGCCGCCGGGGAACCTGGCGAACCGCCGCGCGCCGCCGGCACTGCGCGGATTCTCGGTCGGGACCGCCGCCACCCGTGAGCGAAGAGTCCACGGCGCGGATTCCGGAGAGATTCGGTTCGCGGCAGCCCGCACCTCGCGCTCGAAATTCTCGTCGTTCATGGGACCCGCTCCCGCGACTCGGCGTCAAGTTCGGCTCGGAGGGCGCGCAGCGCGTAGTGGAGCCGGCTCTTCACCGTGCCCGGCCGCTCGCCGGTTCGGGCCGCGATTTCGTCGAGCGAGTAGTCGCCGACGTAACGAAGCGCGATCACGATCCGGTGCTTCGGCGAGAGTGCCAGCAACGCCCGCTCGAGCGCATCGGTCCGGACCAGCGCGTCGGCGAGGTCGGGCGAGCTGCCGGGCACGGGATCGGCGAGCGTGAGCGGCCGGATGCGACGCTGGCCGAGTCTGTCGCGGCACGCGTTCACCACGATCCGCGTGAACCAGGCCTCGAAGCTGGCGGTATCGCGCAGGTCGCCGAAGTGCTCCCAGGCACGCAGAGCCGCGTCATGCACAGCGTCTTCGGCCTCCGCGCGGTCCCCGCCTAGAATGAACGTGGCGAGGCGGTAGGCCGAATCGAGGCGGGCGTCAACCAGGCGCGAAAAGGCGACGGCAGGATCGCCCCCAGTGGTTTCGCGATCCCGGACTCCCATGCGCCAGGTCCCCCAAGTCATCGTCCCGTCCATCGTGCTCGACAAGACTGCGGCGCGGCCGGGAACGTTCAATATTGGGCCGGCCGGAGCGGAGAATGCCCCAGGAGGGGGCACCCGAGCCTGGCGCGATGCAGCTGGTTTTCGGCCGTAGCTGCGACCGGTCAGGCGAAAGCCGACCGCTTGGACGCGACCAAGGCCATGATTGCGAGAGAGATCACGATCTGGCTGAGAAGACCGGTTTGCCCCGAATGGACGACGTAGGCCAGGGTGGTCAGCGCCGGCGCTGTCGGGGCCAGGAAAACGAACAGGAATCGGCGTCGCCGAAGGCTTTCGATGCCCGAGGCCGCGAGCAGGACCGCCACGAGGACCATCACCGTCGACCATGCTGTCGGCGACACAGGAACGTCGTGCGGCGGCGCAACGGCGAGCCCCAACGACCCGACCGCGCCCAGAAGCAAGACGATCCCGGCGGCCGCGAGCTCGGGTACCGCCAGAACCCCGGTGCGCTCACTCGATGACATCGAGCCGCCCTCCTCGTTGTCCTGTCTCAACTCGGCAGCAGGCTCAGTATCGCATCCACGAAAGCGATCCAACTCCGGGAAAAACAGATCGAGGCCGGAGCTTCGCTCTCCGGCCTCGATCCAGTGGACGAAAGTGGCTAGTAGTCGCGCCCGACTACGAGTGCGCGGCTCGGCGCGGCCGGGGCCGCCGGGTTCAACTGGACGTCGTAAGGCCGCATCATCTCGTTGTCCTCGTGGTCGACGATGTGGCAGTGCCATACGTAACCGCGGGTTCCGCCACCGCTCACATCGAACGGGAACGCGAGCTGGGCCGCCGGGGCATTCACGGCGACCTCGGTCGGAGCGAAGCGGACGACGAACCGGGTCACCTGGTTCGGCTGCGCCATCACGGTGTCCTTCCATCCGGACTCGTCGGGCGTGGCCGGTTGGAGAGCGCCGGTGACGAACGGAGCGATGTCGGGGTTTCCGCCGAAGGTATTGCCGGACGCAGCGGAGGGCTGGATATCGAGCGGGGGACCGAATTCCGGCTGGTATGCGCCGGTTGGGAAGGCCTTGGCGTAGGCGGCCTTATAGGCGTCCAGGTTGAGGTCCTGGCGGTTCATGAGCTGGAACTGCACCAGGTGCAGGTGGATTGGATGGGCGTCCATCGTCATGTTGACGATCTCCCAGACTTCGGTGTCGCCCTCGGTCGGCTGTTCGGAGATGCACATGGTCATGCCGTCGAGCGTCACCGGCGTGAAGTCCGATCGCTTGCAGTTCGATTTCGCCATGTCGGACCCGCCGTCGAAAGTCGAGTTGTTCACGATGACTTCGAGTGGACCGCCGGGATAGTCGGTTGACTTGCCGGTCGTCGGATCGATCGCCGTGGCCGGATCCTTCTCGATCTCATTCAGGGTGAGCGCCCGGACCTTGGTCGGGTTCACGCCCGCGGCGAGGGTGCCGGTGGCCGGGTTGACGAGTCGCACGATCGCCTGATCGCCCGTCCGGATCGCGGTGCCGGCCGAGGGATCGAAGCTCGTGTCGTTCGAGCCGCATTGCTTGCTGGTGCAGTCGCCGACCTTGAACTCCATGATCTTGCCCGTCGTCTCGGGATCGACCGGATCGCCGGACGGGTACGGGGCGGATGCAGTGTTACGCAGCAGCCACGTGCCGGAGTAGGGCGTCCCGTTCGGGCCCTTGACGCCGGCATCGAAGCCGTTGAAGTCGACCATGACTTCGTAGCGCTCGCCCGGCATCATCAGTAGCTGACCGGGCAGGATCGCCTTGTCGTCGATCTTTGCCGGCTGGTCGAGATAGCCGCCGTCGGTGCCGATGGTCCATATCGAGGGGCCGGGGTTGCCGGAGACCGGATCGACCAGGGACATCGCATACGAGCGTGCGTTCGAGCCATCGAGCAGCAGGAAGCGGTAGCGCTTCGGCTCGACGTTGAGGAACGGCCAGGCCTTGCCGTTGACGAGAATGGTGTCGCCGATGAACTCGGGCACCCAGTACGGGTGGTCCGGGTTGGGCGAGTTGACCGAGCCGCCGGCGGTTCCGGCCGGGAAGTACAGCTGGCCGTTGGTGTCGAACATCCGGTCCTGTACTACGAGCGGGATCGTGGGCTCGAAGGTGCCGTTGTTCGTCAGGCCGTATTCGGCCAAACCGGCCGGGAGCTTGAGGTTGTCGTCGGCGATCAGATACCCGCCGGCGAGGCCTGCGTACACGTTGAGGCGGGTGGCGCCCATGGTGTGGTCGTGGAACCAGATGGGAGCGGCTTCCTGGGTATTCGGGTAGGTCAGGACTTCCGTGTTCGACGGCGTGGTGCCCGCCTTGGAGTAGAACTCGGCGCCGACCTGCTTGCCGTCGCTCGTGTACCAGGAGTCCGGTCCGCCGTCATCTTCGGGCGGAACTTCTCCGCCGTGGAGGTGGACCGTGGCCGGGATCGCGCCGTCGAAGTTCTGCGCGCACGTCGAGCCGGGCGCGGGGATCTGCTTGTTATCGCAGGTGTTCTTCTCGCCGTTCAGCGGGTCGGCCCAGAAGAGCGTGGGGTCGACCGAGTTCTTGTAGGCGAGCAGCTTCGACGAGCTGGTCGTTCCGAGCTGATTGATGAACGTCAGCGTCGTCGGCGTGCCGCGCTTGGCCAGCACGACCGGGCCGGTGTAGGTATCGATCACGCCGGTCGTGCAGCTGTCGGCAACGGCGTAGTGCCAGACCGTCGTAGTGGTGTCGGCGGCGCCATTGATGGTTCCTGGAGGGAGCACGTTAGCGTCCGATTCGCACATCCGGATCGTCGCCGACTTGGTGCCGTCGACGGTCTTGATGGTGCCGCCCGCGGCGTCGAGGACGGGTAGTGCCTGGGCAAACTGCGGGATTGTGTGGCTGTCGAGGGGAATCTGGGCGGCGGGCGAGTTGGAAGCGGTCAGCCGGACAACTGCCACGACTCCGACAGTTCCAGCGACCAAGACGACGATGGCTAAGAGGGCTAACGTGCGCCTCGAACGAAAACCCGACACCTGGCACCTCCGCTCACAGACCCCTATCGCCAGGGTCAGGCTATGCCGCCGAAACTGCGCGATATGACGGGACCCTCTCGCAGTTCGGCGGGGACGCAAGCCGAACACCCGGAATGATGGGGCCGATACCGCCCCTGGCGGCAGGTGGCCGGGCCGCTAAATGCATCGTGTTGCATTACAGGTTTGTTGCAGTAAGCGGGCCGGCCGGCGCCCAAGCAATCACTAAGTGGAACCCGCATCCGTCTCAGGTCGTCATCAAGGGGGAACGGGGGCTAGCTAGCATGAAGTCCTACGTATCAGAACGGCGACCGCGGCGTCCAAAGACGCTCCGGGGTTTGGTGGTCGGACTAATGGCCGCAGGGCTCCTCGCTGGCTGCACCACAGCCGTTGCCTCCCCGTCGACGACGGTTCGAGTGGCGCTCTCCGGTTCTCCGAGCCAACCGGCGGGGACTGCGGCAATCGCGACGCCGTCTCCGACGTCGACCCCAAGCCCAACCCCGAGCCCAAACCCGACACCACTTGCCACGCCGCTGCCGAGCGTCGGCGCGGCTCCAACGGGCCGGTGGAGCGGCATCCACTGGATTTCTGCCGGGTCGGTATTGCCGGACTCGGCTTTCGACACCACCCGATATTTCCAACTCTTCGGCTGGAGTCGAGGGTATGTCGCGATCGGACAGGCGGTCGGCCAGACGGAGCCCGGGACGCCGAGCGTCAGTTCCTCGGCCGACGGCTTGCACTGGACCGGCAGCCGACTGCCGGACGCTGGAGACCCGGCGACCGAGGTCGCGATCGGGCGGGTCGTCGAAGGTCCGTCCGGACTGCTGGCGGTTGGCTACGAACCGGCGCGCACGACCTGCGGCGGCCCTTCCCCGGTGGCCGCACTGTGGACGTCGCCCGATGGGCTGACCTGGAGCAGCGTCCGGCTGCCGCAAGAGTTCATTTCGGCCCGGGTCTACACGATCGACGGCGGCCCCAGCGGTTACGTCGCCACCGGCACGCTGCAGGACGGCGTCACGCAGGTGGTCCTGCTATCCGCCGACGGCAGGTCCTGGCGTCAGGTCCCTCTGCCAAACCCGAGCGCAGGCGGGATCATCGTGGACGGAGCCACGAGTTTCGGCGACGGCTACGTCTTGTCCGGCGCACAGCACGTCGACGTAGGCTGCGGCGAGTCGGAGTTGCTGCCGTC